>DAIOGL010000251.1:3000-4251 GCA_036745235.1 Sulfuritalea sp. | reverse complement strand
GCCCTGCAACTGATTCAGCGACTCGGGCCAGGCGCCTCGTTCCGGACCGGCATGCTGGTTCCGTGGAGCTACGCGTCCCGGCCGTGCCTGGCGAGGAAGCGTGTGCTGGCGAAGAGGAGGACGGACACCGTGGCGCTGATCGATGCCAGCGGCAACAGGGTTCCGTCGTGGCTGCTTCCTACCCATATCCCGGCCCCCAGGGCCACCAGCATCATGATGCAGCCGAACAGTCCGGCTGCCGCGCCTGCCTGTTCGGGAAACGGGGCCAGCGAGCCGGCCTGGGTACAGGGAATGTTGATGCCGTGGGCGGTCATCACGACGAAAAGCGCGATCACCACCAGAAGCCAATGCTGCACGCCGGCAATTGCGAACAAGAGGAAGCCCAGCCCGCCCGCCAGCCCGATTGCGGTACCCAGCCTCAGGACGCGCGGTATCCCTATCGTGCCCAGCAGGCGGCGGCAAATCAGCGCCCCCGTGAGGTAGCCGCAGACCCCGAAGGCAAAGAGATAGCCGTAGTACTCCGTCGCGACCCCGAGGACCCGGATCAGTACGAAGGGAGTGCCGGATATGAATACGAAGATCGAGGCGTAGGAGAGCGCGCCGGGCAGGGCATAGGCCCAGAACGCCGGGGTCCTCGTGACCTTGCTGTAGGTAGTGGCCAGGATGCCGAGGCGCATCGCCTCCGGGTTGGGCTGGCTGTTCGATTCCCGCAGCCGGAGCAAGGTGGCTATCCACATGGCGAAGCCCGCCAGCGCAAGGGCGACAAACGCGGCACGCCAGCCGAAGGCCACCTGCAGGTAGCTGCCGAGTACCGGTCCGCTAATCGCCGCCAGCGAAAGCAGCGAACTGGCCCTGGCCAGCACGCGCGCGCCATCGGCCGCCGAGTGGGCATCGCGGATGATGGCGCGCGCCACCACCACGCCGGTACAACAGCCGATCGCCTGCGCGAAACGCGCTGCGACCAGCCAGGCGAGACCGGGCGCCAGCGCGCAGGCGATGCTGGAGAGCAGGTATAGCGTCAGGCCGCCGATCAGCACCGGGCGTCTGCCGTAGCGGTCGGACAGCGGTCCGCTGACGAGTTGCGCCGAGCCGAAGCCGATCACGAACAGGGAAAGCGTGTTCTGAACTGCTGCCGGGGTGACGCCGAAGTCGGTCGCCATGCTGGGCAGCGAAGCCAGGTAGAGGTCGGTAGACAGGGGCTGCAGCATCAGGCAGCCGGTCACCAGCCAGATCAGGGTAACGGGGGTCATC
>DAIOGL010000251.1:1825-2900 GCA_036745235.1 Sulfuritalea sp. | reverse complement strand
AGGCCGATCGAGAGCTTGACCCGGCCCTTGCTGTAATGCAGATCGAGGGGCACCAGCGTGTAGCCGGCGCGCTCCACCTTGCCGATCAGCTTGCTGATTTCCTCCGAGTGCAGCAGCAGCTTGCGCGTGCGCACCGGGTCGGGATGAACGTGGGTCGAGGCCGAAAGCAGCGGCGTGATGTGGGCGCCGATGAGGAATACCTCGCCGCGCTTGAGCACCACGTAGGCTTCCTTGATCTGCGCGCGCCCGGCCCGGATCGCCTTCACTTCCCAGCCTTCGAGGACCAGGCCGGCCTCGTAGCGCTCTTCTATGAAGTAATCGTGGAATGCCTTCTTGTTGTCGGCGATGCTCATGGTGCGGCGCGGTAAAATGCGGCATTCTACTGCACCCTGTCGACGCTCACTTTTGCGGCACTCACTGAATGGCCCTGGTCGAAAAATCCGTCTTGATCGAACGTACGCCGGCACAGATGTTCGGCCTGGTGGATCGTGTCGAGGACTACCCGGCTTTCCTGCCGTGGTGTGGCGGCACGGAATTGCACGAGCGCACCGCGACGCGCACGGCGGCGACGCTGCGCATCAACTACCACGGCCTGAAGTCCCAGTTCTCGACTGAAAACATCAAGGAAGAGCCGCTGTTGATGGATATCCGCCTGACCGACGGCCCCTTCGCGCACATGGACGGTCACTGGCGCTTCACCCCGCTGGGAGAGACGGCCTGCAAGGTAGAATTCCGGCTTCACTATGAGTTTTCCAGCCATTTGCTGGAAAAAGTGCTCGGCCCGGTGTTCAATCACATCGCCGACACCTTCGTCGATTCCTTTGTCAAAAGGGCCCAGAAAGTCTATGGCTGAATCCATCCATGTCGAGGTCGTCTATGCCATGCCGGAACGCCAGGACGTGATCGGCATCAGCCTGCCCGCCGGCAGCACGGTTGGGCAGGCGATCGAAGCCTCCGGCATGCTGGCCAAGCATCCCGAAATCGACCTGGCCAGGAACAAGCTCGGCATCTACGCCAAGCTGGCCAAGATCGACACCGCCTTGCGCGACCGCGACCGGGTGGAAATCTACCGGCC
>DAIOGL010000251.1:0-1725 GCA_036745235.1 Sulfuritalea sp. | reverse complement strand
CTGCAGGTGGAGCAGGTTGCCGCTGTTCTGCAAAAGGGTGCCGTGAGCCTGTACCCGGATCTGGCGCAACGCGTTCCGGATCTGGTCGATGGTCGCTTCGATGTCTATATCGTCGAAGGCAATCAACCGGGCAGCGTGTCCAGCGCCAATGGAAGAATTGCGCTGAATGCCGCCCTCGGCGTGCGGCAGCCTTACGACGACTGGGTCGCATTCGTCATCGCACGTGAAATGGGCCATGTGATAGCCCGCCACCACGAAGAAAACTCGGCTGCCGGCATTGCGACTTCGGTGATCATGAACATTCTGATCCCCGGCAGCAGTTTGCTGAAAACCCTGATATCGGCGGGTGGATCGGAGATCGCAGCCAAAAGCCAGCGCGACGTGCAGGCGCTGGAAGCGGATGCGATCGCGCTCGAGTTGCTTCAGGCAGCAGGTTTTCGCCTGCGCGACATCTCCCTGGCCCTGCGCATAGAGCCCCCATCGCTCGATGATGGTTCCTGGTCGAAGAGCTTTCGTGAATCCTCCGGCAATGTCCTTGCCGCACTACGCCGTGCCGAATTCGCCGTCGCGGCAATGAGATAGCAGCCGTATCGGCCCTGACTCCTACCTATGGCCGGGCAGTAGATTGGTGCTGCCGGCGCAAGCGCCGTCCCGTATATCTTTGGCTGTATGTGCGGTAGCGCACGGAACGCAGGGGGCTGAATCGGCACCATGCGTGATCGGGTTCGACAATCTGTCCACGGACTCAATTCGATCGCATCGGCATGTCTCGTCAAAGGCTTGCGTTTTTTATGCGGCATAAGCGTATAAGTGTGCGGGCTGCATTGCAGCTCCGGTAGCGCGCTCTGCCGGCCGGATTCGCGCATTCACAGAGATCAGCCATCCATGTTCGAGAGAATTGCCGTGCCGCTATTTGCATTGACCACGCCATGAGTGCGGAAGGAACATTTTTCTTGAATGCCACCCGTCGGGCCTTTTCTGTACTTGCCGGAGCGGTCCTGCTGGCTGCGCTGGGGGTTGCGGTAGCGTTCTGGACTTTCACCCAGATTGAAGAATCTGCAGCGGTGCGCAAGCATACCTACGCGGTAGTCGGCAGCGCGGACGATTGGCTGACTTCACTGATCGATGCCGAAACCAGCATGCGCGGATATGCCCTGACAGGTGACAAGGCTTTTCTGAGGCCCTACCTTGCGACGCGCGGTCGCATCGGTCCGCATTTGCAGGAATTGCGTCAAATGACCCTGCTCGAGGCTGCCCAAAAGCACCTGGACGCATTGAAGCCATTGGTCGATGCCAGGTTGGCGCACATGGCGCAAGTCGTGGAATTGCGTGTCAATCATGATCTGCCCGCCAGCATGACGCTGGTGCGCAGTGTTCAGGACATGCAAATGATGGAGTCGATTCGTGCCGAGATGCACAGCTTTCTCCAACTGGAGGAAGACGTGCTGGTGCAGCGCGAAGCAGAGTTTCAAGCCAGCATGCGCCACCTGTTTGCCCTCATCGTCATCATCAGCGTCGTCGCAACGCTGCTATTGCTTGCGTTTGCCTGGTTGATCTATCGGGAGGCGCAGCAGCGGCTGAAGAATCTGGTCTATCTCGAAACCAGGCACTTGCTCGAGATTCAGGAAACCACAAACAGACAACTTCACGAAACCAATCTCACCTTGCTAGAGAGCGAGCAAAATCTCGCAGTGACACTCAACTCCATCGGCGACGCGGTGATCG
>DAIOGL010000250.1:0-4273 GCA_036745235.1 Sulfuritalea sp. | reverse complement strand
GTGCTGCAGAAGATCGAGCAGGCCCTGACCGAGGAGAACTTTGCCCGCATCGAAAGGGGCTGGAGCGCCGCGCAGGTGCGCCGGCTGCTGGGCAAGCCGGCCAGCGAGGCCGAGTTTCCGTTGAAGCCGGAGATCGTCTGGGAATGGCGCATCGCTGTGACGGCGCCGGGCGCCCACACCTGGTTCGAGGTGCATTTCACCCGGGACGGATACGTCACCGGCACCTCGCGGCGCGAGGAACTGCAGGGCTAGCCAAGGCCCCACGGGCGCCATGGCTTCCCGCCGCACCCTACTGCAACGCCTGCGCCGGCGGGACGGCGGTATAATGCGCGTTCGCTTCCGAGGAGCGCTGCAAGGTAGACGGCCCGCAAGGTATGGGCCGCAACCCTAGGCTCGGAACCTGATCACAACCGCGCTCACCCACCCCAGAAGCATTCCGCCGGGGCACAAGGTGAGCCGTCATGCAGCAAGGCTCCCCGCCCCGGTCATGGATTGGAGAGACGCATGACCACCCGTCGCCTGAATTCCACTGCCCCTGCTGCGCGGCCGCAACCCGACCGCAGCACCGAACTGCGCGAGCTGCTCGCGCAGCGCATCCTCATTCTCGATGGCGCCATGGGCACCATGGTGCAGCGTCACGGCCTCGTCGATGCCTATTACCGCGGCTCGCGCTTTGCCGCGCACGGCAGGGACCTCAAGGGCAACAACGATCTGCTGTGCATCACGCGGCCCGACGTGATCGGCGGCATCCATGCCGAATACCTCGAAGCCGGCGCCGACATCATCGAAACCAACAGTTTCAACGCGACGCGTGTTTCGCAGGCCGAGTACGGGCTGGCCGACCTCGCCTTCGAACTGAACGTGGCCGCCGCGCGGCTGGCGCGCGAAACCGCGGACCGCTACTCCACCGCCGAGAAGCCGCGCTTCGTCGCCGGCGTGCTGGGGCCGACCTCGCGTACCGCCTCGCTCTCGCCCGACGTCAATGATCCGGGCGCACGCAACATCACTTTCGACTTGCTGGTAGCCGACTATGTCGAAGCCGCACGCGGCCTGACCGAGGGCGGTGCCGACATCCTGCTGGTGGAAACGGTGTTCGACACGCTCAACGCCAAGGCCGCGCTGTTCGCCATCGAGAAGTTCTTCGACGAGGCGGGACGGCGCTGGCCGGTGATGATTTCCGGCACCATCACCGACGCCTCGGGACGCACGCTGTCCGGGCAGACGGCGGAAGCCTTCTGGAACTCATTGCGTCACGCCAAGCCTTTGAGCTTCGGCCTCAACTGCGCGCTCGGCGCCAGGGAGTTGCGCCAGCACGTCGAGGAATTGTCGCGGCTCTGCGACTGCTTCATCTCGGCCCATCCCAACGCCGGCCTGCCCAATGCCTTCGGCGGCTACGACGAGACGCCGCAGGCGCTGGCCGACGAGATCCGCGAATGGGGCGCGACAGGGATCATCAACATCGCCGGCGGCTGCTGCGGCACGACGCCCGACCACATCCGCGCCATCGCGCAGGCGCTCGCCGGCATGAAGCCGCGCGCGATCCCGCAGATCGAGAGAAAGCTGCGCCTGGCCGGCCTCGAAGCTTTCAACATCGGCGACGACAGCCTGTTCGTCAATGTCGGCGAGCGCACCAACGTCACCGGCTCGAAGGCCTTCGCCCGCATGATCCTCGAAGGCCGCTTCGACGATGCGCTGGTGGTGGCCCGCCAGCAGGTCGAGAACGGCGCGCAGGTGGTCGACATCAACATGGACGAGGCCATGCTCGATTCGCAGGCGGCGATGGTGCGCTTCCTGCACCTGGTCGGCTCCGAGCCGGACATCTGCAAGGTTCCGCTGATGCTCGACAGCTCCAAGTGGGACGTGATCGAAGCCGGCCTCAAGTGCATCCAGGGCAAGGGCATCGTCAATTCCATCTCGATGAAGGAAGGCGAGGCGAAGTTCCTCGAACAGGCGCGCCTCGCGCGACGCTATGGCGCGGCGGTGATCGTGATGGCTTTCGACGAGCAGGGCCAGGCCGACACCTACCAGCGCAAGATCGGCATCTGCAAGCGCGCCTACGACGTGCTGCTGGCCGACGGCTTCCCGGCCGAGGACATCATCTTCGATCCGAACATTTTCGCCATCGCGACGGGCATTCCCGAGCACGACAACTACGCGGTGGATTTCATCAACGCGCTGGCCTGGATCAAGGCCAACCTGCCCTTCGCGCGGACCTCGGGCGGCGTGTCGAACGTGAGTTTCAGCTTCCGCGGCAACGATGCGGTGCGCGAGGCGATCCATACCGTGTTCCTCTACCACGCGGTCAGGGCCGGCCTCACCATGGGCATCGTCAATGCCGGCCAGCTCGGCGTCTACGACGATCTGGCGCCCGAGCTGCGCGAGGCGGTGGAAGACGTCGTATTGAATAGAAAAGTCGCAGGTGGGGCAAACCCGGGCGACACGCTGACCGAGCTCGCGACGCGGGTCAAGGGCCAAGCGAAGGAACAGGTGGTCGATCTCGCCTGGCGCGCATGGCCGGTGGAAAAGCGCCTCGAGCACGCGATGGTCAAGGGCCTCACCGAGTTCGTCGTGGCCGACACCGAGGAATGCCGCGCGGCACTGTTCGCCGAAGGCAAACCTCCGCTGTCGGTGATCGAAGGGCCGCTGATGAACGGCATGAACGTGGTCGGCGACCTGTTCGGCGCCGGCAAGATGTTCCTGCCGCAGGTGGTCAAGTCGGCGCGCGTGATGAAGCAGGCCGTGGCGCACCTGATCCCCTACGTCGAAGCGGAGAAGCTGCGCACCGGCTCGACCTCGAAGGGCCGCATCGTGATCGCCACGGTCAAGGGCGACGTCCATGACATTGGCAAGAACATCGTCGGCGTGGTGCTCGGCTGCAACGGCTACGAGATCATCGACCTCGGTGTCATGGTGCCGGTCGACAAGATCCTGCATGCGGCGAGGGAACACGGGGCACAGGCGATCGGCCTCTCCGGCCTGATCACGCCCTCGCTGGAGGAAATGGGCCACATCGCGGGCGAGATGCAGCGTCAGGGCTTCACCCTGCCGCTGCTGATCGGCGGCGCGACGACCTCGCGCGCCCACACCGCGATCAAGATCGCGCCGAACTACGCCGGACCGGTGGTGTATGTGCCGGACGCCTCGCGTGCCGTCGGCGTGGTGACCAAGCTGCTGTCGCTCGACATGCGCGCTTCCTTCGTCGCCGAAATCGCCGCCGACTACGACAAGGTGCGCGGCCAGCATGCAAACAAGAAGGGCATTGCGCTGGTGACGCTGGAAGCGGCGCGCGCCAATCGCGCCCGGCTGGCATTCGAGGGAGATGCGGCGCCGGTCAAGCCCAGGCAGCTCGGCGTCACCGTCCTGCGCGACCTCGATCTTGCGGTGCTGGCCGGGTACATCGACTGGGGCCCCTTCTTCCAGACCTGGGATCTCGCCGGCAGCTATCCGAAGATCCTCGACGATGCCGTCGTCGGCGAAGCCGCGCGCAACGTGTTTGCCGACGGCAAGGCCATGCTGCAGCAAGTGATCGCGGAAAAGTGGATCAGCGCCAACGCGGTGTTCGGCCTCTTCCCGGCCAACGCCGTGGGCGACGACATCGTGTTCTACGCCGACGAGTCACGCGACAAGGCGGCGATGACCTGGCACGGCCTGCGCCAGCAGCAGGAGCGCCCCGCCGGCAAGCCGCAGCAGTGCTTGTCCGACTTCGTCGCCCCAGGAGTCGGCGCTGGTGGTACGGCGGATTACGCCGGCGCCTTCGCGGTCACGGCCGGCATCGGCATCGAGAAGAAGCTCGCCGAATTCGAGGCGCAGCACGACGACTACCGCGCCATCATGCTCAAGACCCTCGCCGACCGCCTCGCCGAAGCCGCCGCCGAATGGCTCCACCGCGAAGTACGCACTAACTACTGGGGCTATGCCTGCGGCGAGTCACTCGACAGCGCGGCGCTGATCGACGAGAAGTACCGGGGCATCCGCCCCGCGCCGGGCTACCCGGCCTGCCCCGACCACACCGCCAAGGGCGGATTGTTCGCTCTGCTGGATGCGCCGCGCAATGCTGCCATGCAGCTAACCGAAAGCTATGCGATGACGCCGGCCGCCTCGGTCGCCGGCTTCTATCTGGCCCACCCCGAAGCACACTACTTTGCCGTTACAAAAATCGGTCGCGACCAGCTTGAAGATTGGGCAAAGCGCGCCAACTACACTATTTCAGAAGCCGAGAAATGGCTCGCCCCACTGTTGTAATCCCCCGGAGAACCCAATGTCAGAAGCAAAT
>DAIOGL010000249.1:0-4290 GCA_036745235.1 Sulfuritalea sp. | reverse complement strand
GCCAGCATTCCAGCGGGACGCTCTGGGCCTGCTCGATGCCGCCGGCCAACGGGACGAGGCGCAGAAAGCGGAAAAAGGCGCGGGGGTCGTCGTGCGATGCAACAAATGTCCCCTTGCCCTGACGCCGCAGCAGCAAATTCTCTGCCGCCATCTCGTCGATCGCCTTGCGTACGGTTCCCTGGCTGACGTTGAAACGTGTCGCAAGCTCCGATTCGCTGGGTATGGCTTCGCCCGGACGCCATTCGCCGGACTCGAGGCGCTGCATCAGCAGGCTCTTGATCTGGCGATACAAGGGACTGAAGGTCGGCGAAGCCGCCCCGGGAGAATTCCCCTTCTGCGAAACGGTAGAATCAGGCATGGCTAGCATTTGAACATATTTCTCCGCGCTCGTCCACACTACGTCTTATGTCTTATATAAGATAACTGACAGATATTGACACAGCGCAGCACAGGAACTAAGATTTCGCTTCGCGATCTTGCCGCATCGGCATTAAAGTTTCAGCGCTCCGGCGCGCCTTCCAGTCACCCAGCATTCATTGCAGTCTTGTCCAATCGATTCAAATTGATACAGGAGTTCTAGAAATGGCAAAAGCCCCCGTTCGTGTTGCAGTGACCGGCGCAGCCGGGCAGATCGGTTACGCCCTGATTTTCCGCATTGCTGCCGGCGAAATGCTGGGCAAGGATCAACCCGTGATCCTGCAGATGCTGGAACTCCCGATGGAAAAGGCGCAGGCAGCCCTGAAGGGCGTGATGATGGAGCTCGACGACTGCGCGTTTCCGACGCTGGCCGGCATGGTCGGCACCGACGATCCGAAAGTCGCCTTCAAGGATGCCGATTACGCGCTCCTGGTAGGCGCCAAGCCGCGCGGCCCGGGCATGGAGCGCAAGGATCTGCTGATGGAAAACGCCAAGATATTCATCGAACAAGGCAAGGCACTGAACGACGTCGCCTCGCGCAATGTCAAAGTGCTGGTGGTCGGCAACCCGGCCAACACCAACGCCTACATCGCCATGAAATCCGCTCCCAGCCTGCCGAAGAAGAACTTCACCGCCATGCTGCGCCTCGATCACAACCGGGCCATTTCGCAGCTCGCGACCCGCACCGGCAAGACGGTTTCCGATGTCGAGAAGATGATCGTCTGGGGCAACCACTCGCCCACCATGTACCCCGACCTGCGCTTCTGCACCGTCGCCGGCGCTGCCGCCCCCGCCGTCGTCAACGACGAGGCCTGGTACAAGAACGAGTACATCCCCACTGTCGGCAAGCGTGGCGCCGCCATCATCGCTGCGCGTGGCGCATCGTCTGCGGCGTCGGCCGCCAACGCCGCGATCGGCCACATGCACGACTGGGCGCTGGGCACCCAGGGCAAGTGGGTCACCATGGGTGTGCCTTCCGACGGCAGCTACGGCATCCCGCAGGACATCATCTACGGCGTACCGGTCACCTGTGAAGGCGGCGAGTACAAACGTGTCGAGGGCCTCGCCATCGACGCCTACTCGCGGACCATGATGGACAAGACCCTGGCCGAGTTGCAGGAAGAGCAAGCCGGCGTCGCCAGCCTCCTCGGCTGATGGCGGGCGACTGGATGAAGCGGAGCCGATCGGATCGGAGTCCACCGTGATAAACGCGCGCAGCGCGCTGACCGGGGTCCCCCCGCGAGGGGGGAAGGGGGGCGGGCAAATAATTCGCCTATCGCGCGTTTCACCTGCGGCGATGTCACTTTGCACACTGAGCGTAAAGTGAGCCCGCCGCTTCATCCTGCCGCCGTGCTTTACCAGGGCGCAAAGCCCTTCCCGGTGCTGGCTGCCTGCGAGCACTACGCCGGCTCCGAAAAAACCATCCGCAAGGCATTGCAGATCCAGTCGGAGCTGCGCGTCGAAGATCGTCCGATTTTCGACGTAACCGCCGATTGCGAGGACGGCGCACCGGCCGCCCGCGAGGCCGAGCATGCGGGAATGATCGCGGACCTGATGCTCCATGCCGACAATCAGTTCGGCCGACTCGGCGTGCGCATCCACGACGTCACGCACCCGCACTGGCGCGAGGACATGGCGATCATCGTGGGCCGCGCCGGCCGCAAGCTGGCCTACGTCGTCCTGCCCAAGCCGGCCAATGCCGACGACGTGCTGACCCAGATCGTCGCGCTCGACCAGGCCCGCGCCCTGTACGGCATCGAACGCGAGATCCCCGTGCATGTGATGATCGAAACGCCCGGCGCCCTCCACGAAGTGTGGAAGATCGCCGGGCTGCCGCATGTCGAATCGATCGATTTCGGCCTGATGGATTTCGTCAGTGCGCATCACGGCGCCATTCCCGGCAGCGCGATGCGTTCGCCGGGACAGTTTTCCCATCCCCTGGTCACGCGCGCCAAATGCGAAGTGACGGCTGCCGCCTTGGGCAACAGCGTGATTCCGACCCACAACGTGACCACCGACCTCGACGATTCCGACGTCGTGCGCGAAGATGCACGCCGCGCGCGAAACGAGTTCGGCTTCCTGCGCATGTGGAGCATCCACCCGCGCCAGATCCAGCCCATCGTCGAAGCCATGCGTCCCGATTTCGCGGAGGTGAGCGAAGCTGCCGGAATTCTGCTGGCAGCCCAAAACGCCGGCTGGGGGCCGATCGCGTGGGAAGGCAAGCTCCATGATCGCGCCTCCTATCGCTACTACTGGGAATTGCTGAGCCGGGCCCACACCATGGGCGCGGCCGTGCCGCCCGAAGCGCGGCGACGCTTCTTTGCCGCCGCCGTATCCAAATAGAAGTTCCAAACATCGCTTTTCACCGATCTCAACGAGAGGACCTCATCATGCTTGAAGCCTATCGCCAACACGTCGCCGAACGCGGCAGCCTTGGTATTCCCCCGCTGCCGCTGACCAAGCAGCAGACCGAAGAACTGGTCGCCCTGCTGAAGAACCCGCCCAAGGGCGAAGAGGCTTTTCTCGTCGACCTGATCACCCATCGCGTTCCGGCCGGTGTCGATGATGCCGCCAAGATCAAGGCGGAGTTTCTTGCCCGTCTCGCCAAGGGCGAAGAATCCTGCGCCCTGATCCCGCGCGAAAAGGCCACCGAACTTCTCGGCACCATGGTCGGCGGCTACAACGTCAAGCCCCTGATCGACGTGCTCGACGACGCCGTGGTCGGCGCCGTCGCCGCCAAGGCGCTGAAATCGACGCTGCTGATGTTCGACTTCTTCCACGATGTCGCAGAAAAGGCCAAGGCCGGCAGTGCCAACGCCAAGGCCGTGATGCAGTCCTGGGCCGATGCCGAATGGTTCACCCAGCGCCCGGAAGTGCCGAAGAAGATTTCGGTCACGGTATTCAAGGTCACCGGCGAGACCAATACCGACGACCTCTCCCCGGCGCCGGACGCCTGGAGCCGCCCGGACATCCCGCTGCATGCCCTGGCCATGCTGAAGAATGCCCGCGACGGCATTACTCCGGAAAAGCCGGGCGAGCGTGGTCCGATGAAGCTGATCGTCGAACTGCAGAAGAAGGGCCACCCGGTCGCCTATGTCGGCGACGTGGTCGGCACCGGCTCCTCGCGCAAGTCCGCCACCAATTCGGTGCTGTGGTGGACCGGCGACGACATTCCCTTCGTTCCCAACAAGCGCTTCGGCGGCTTCTGCCTCGGCAGCAAGATCGCGCCCATTTTCTTCAACACCATGGAAGATGCCGGCGCCTTCCCGATCGAATGCGACGTCGCGCAGATGAACATGGGCGACGTGATCGACATCTATCCCTATGACAAGAAGATCGAGAAGAACGGCGCCGTCGTTTCGAAATTCGACTACAAGTCGGAAGTCCTGCTCGACGAAGTGCGAGCCGGCGGCCGCATCAACCTGATCATCGGCCGCGGCCTCACCACCAAGGCGCGCGACTTCCTCCGCCTGCCCGCCTCCACGCTGTTCCGCCTGCCGCAGCCGCCGGTCGATACCGGCAAGGGCTTCTCGCTGGCGCAGAAAATGGTCGGCCGCGCCTGCGGACTGCCCGAAGGCAAGGGCATCCGTCCCGGAACCTATTGCGAGCCGCGCATGACTTCCGTCGGCAGCCAGGACACCACCGGCCCGATGACCCGCGACGAACTCAAGGACCTGGCCTGCCTCGGCTTCTCGGCCGATCTCGTGATGCAGTCGTTCTGCCACACCGCCGCTTATCCCAAGCTGGTGGACGTCAAGACCCACCGTACCCTGCCCTCCTTCATCACCGCGCGCGGCGGCATTTCGCTCAAGCCCGGCGACGGCATCATCCACAGCTGGCTCAACCGCCTGCTGCTGCCGGATACCGTCGGCA
>DAIOGL010000248.1:0-4291 GCA_036745235.1 Sulfuritalea sp. | reverse complement strand
ACAGCAAGGGCAAGGAAGTGCTGCAGTACGTCGCCCCCGCCGATTTCGCGCGCCTGCGCGCGCCGCTGGGAAAATAGCCATGGTAAGAGTCGGCGCCGGCGCGCTCTGCGTACCTGGGATTCCGCTTTGCCTGCCCCCGAAGGGGAATCCCAGGCAGACAGAGTCCGGGCAGGCAACGGCAAATCATGCCGCCGCGCTGCGTCGCAGAGTGCCTTCGGACAGTCCCCGCTCGACCATGTCCAGCAGGTTTTGCAGGACCACTTTGCGCTGATTGCTGCCGAGTCCGCGCAGCGGTCCATCGAAGATCAGCATGGCCAGACCATGGACGGCGGACCATGCCAGGTATTCGGCACCCAGTCGCCGCTGCCGCGGCAGCAGCCCGGCATCGACAAAGCGATCCAGCGCCGCGCCCAGCAACTGGAAGGGATTCAGGCCCGTGTTGCCGGCCTTTTCCGGCACGGCGGCGCCCTGTAGCTGGTCCGGCACCGAAAAAGCCGTGCGGAACAGGCCGGGTTCGGCACAGGCAAATTTCACGTAGCCGGTGCCCACGGCGCGCAGGCTGGCGCGAGCGAGCGCGGCCGGGCTGTCCGTCGCCGGCAAACGGGCCAACTGGCCTTCGATGGCCACCGCCAACGCCGCCAGGGCGGCAGAACGCACCGCCTGCAACAGGGCGTCGCGGCTGGCGTAATGCCGGTATGCGGCATTCGGCACCACGCCGGCTCGGCGCGTGGCCTCGCGCAAGGTGACGCCTTCCGGACCGCCGCCACGCGCCAAATCAATACCGGCATCAAGCAGGGCGCGCGCCAGATCGCCGTGACGATAGGTGCTGCGTTTCGCTGTCGTTGCATGCTTCTGGCTCATCATCGATCAATGCGTCGCTCTATGTGGACACTGTCCATTATATCTGCTATCGTACTTGTGGATGGCGTACACATGTAACGGGCGCTGTCCGATGGAAGCTTCCCTCGATCAACGACGCGATCTCCAGAAATCGCATCTCACCCGACAAAGGAGAAACCATGCAAATCCAGCCCTACCTGTTCTTCGATGGCCGCTGCGAAGAAGCGCTCGACTTCTACCGCAGCGTGCTCGGTGCCGAAGTCACCCTGCTGATGCGCTACAAGGAAAGCCCGGAACCGCCGCAGCCCGGCTGCTTGGCGCCCGGCAGCGAGGAGAAGGTGATGCACGCCAGCGTTCGCATCGGCGAGACGACGATCATGGCATCCGACGGCATGTGCCAGGGAAAGCCCGACTTCCAGGGCTTTTCGCTGTCGCTCGCCGTTGCCAGCGAAGCCGAGGTGGACCGCATATTCAACGCCCTGGCGCAAGGCGGCGAAGTGCGCATGCCGGTCGCCAAGACCTTCTGGTCGCCGCGCTTCGGCATGGTCGCCGACCGCTTCGGCGTGGGCTGGATGGTCACCGTCGCGCCCTGAGCGCAGCCACCCGCCAGAAGTACCCCGTGGATGCCGGATCCGAAACCATCCGCTGGCGGCAGCAAAGGCACCAACATCGAAAGGAGAATCGATCATGCCCAAAGGCACCATCCAACTTCATCGCGTGCTCCGCGCGCCCCCGGAACGCGTCTATCGGGCGTTCCTGGATGCCGAAGCAATGGCCAAGTGGCTTCCGCCGCACGGCTTTACCTGCAAGGTTCACCACATCGAGGCCAAAATTGGTGGAAGCTACAAGATGTCGTTCACAAACTTCACCACGGGTCACGGCCAGTCCTTTGGCGGCGAGTATCGTGAACTGGTGCCGTCCGAAAAGATTCGCTACACGGACACGTTCGACGACCCGAACCTGTCCGGGGAAATGCAAACCACGGTGACCCTGAGGCAGGTGTCGTGCGGAACAGAGCTCAAGATAGTGCAGGAAGGCTTGCCCGAGGTCATTCCGCTCGAGATGTGCTATCTCGGCTGGCAAGACTCGCTCGCACAACTTGCGCATCTCGTCGAGCCCGAGATCCCGGACTAGCCAGGCGCCGCCGCCGACCGGCCCGATGCAGCCCCCGCGAAACATTGATGAATCCGAATCGACGCCAATCGCCTTTTTCGGCCTGCTTGACGGCTGGTTTTCCGCCATCACGGCAAGCATCCCGTCACTTGGGTGTCGCACTTGGCATCAGGCCTCAATCGAAAGAAAGGAATGAAGATGACACGCGTCCGAGTTGAGGGCTTTACCATCTCGCTTGACGGATACGGAGCGGGTCCGAATCAGGACATCACGAATCCGCTCGGCGTGGGCGGGACAGATTTGCACCAGTGGTTGATCCCGACACGTACCTTCCAGCGGACCCTGTTTGGCGCCGACGGCGGCACGACGGGGATCGACGACGACTTCGCTGCGCGGGGCTTCAGGAATGTTGGCGCCTGGATTCTCGGAAGGAACATGTTCGGACCGATACGCGGTTCCTGGCCCGACATGAACTGGAAAGGCTGGTGGGGGGACAACCCGCCCTATCACGTTCCCACTTTCATCCTGACCCATCACGCGCGCCCGCCCATCCGGATGGAAGGCGGAACGACATTCCACTTCGTCACGGGCGGCATTCACGAGGCGCTCGACCGGGCGCGCGACGCCGCCAACGGAATGGATGTGCGCATTGGCGGCGGACCTGACACCATCCGGCAATATCTTCGCGCGGGCCTCATCGACGAGCTGCACGTCGCGATCTCGCCGGTCCTGCTGGGCAGTGGAGAGCGCCTGTTCGAGGGGACCGACATGCGCGCTCTGGGATACGAATGCGTTCAGTTCCTTGCGTCGGAGAAAGCCACCCATGTCGTACTCCGGCGGCCAGGGAGCAATGACGCCTGAGCGGAACGGCTCCGGGCGGCCGACATGCTGCTGTTCGGGCGCAAGGCCGCCGCCTGTCGGGCGCCGGTGGAGGTGCGCCCGTTCAACTGAAGGAGGACGCAAGGCGATTTCCCCCACAACCAGACTCCGGACCAGCGACCCGGGCGCCGGAGCGAACGCGAGTGCCGGGCGCCTCATCACAAAGGAGACGTAACATGGACAAGCAGGCAACGATTTGCCTTTGGTACGACGGCGGCGCCGAGGACGCGGCGCGATTCTATGCCGGGACCTTTCCCGATTCATCCGTTGGCGCGGTGCACCTCGCGCCGGGAGACTTTCCGTCCGGAAAAAAAGGAGATGTGTTGACGGTCGAGTTTACGGTGATGGGAATTCCCTGCCTCGGACTCAATGGCGGACCCGTGTTCAAGCACAGCGAAGCATTTTCGTTTCAGGTCGCAACGGCTGACCAGGCCGAAACCGACCGTTACTGGAACGCCATCGTCGGCAACGGCGGCGAAGAGAGCGCGTGCGGGTGGTGCAAGGACAGATGGGGCCTGTCCTGGCAGATAACGCCGACCGCCCTGACCAGGGCGATAAGCGATCCCGACCCCGCCGCCGCGAAGCGCGCGTTCGATGCGATGATGGAGATGAAGAAGATCGATATCGCCGCAATCGAAACGGCGCGCCGCGGTTGAACCGGTGAGGCCCGACATCTTCTTCCGGCGGGTTGCCTGCGGCTGACAGCGATCATCGGGAGAGCTTCCAAGAAGATGGCCTACCAGACCACGCTTGAAATCCGCAGTCGCGGGCGCGGCACGCAGGAGATCACCGGCGAGGTCGCGCGCGCCGCCGGTGCATCGGGCATCGCCGCCGGCGTCGTCCATGTATTCGTCCAGCACACGAGTTGCTCGCTGACCATCACCGAGAACGCCGACCCCGCGGTGCGCGCCGACCTCGAGACCCTGGCCCGGCGCTGGGCGCCAGATGGCGATCCGGCCTACCGCCACAACAGCGAAGGCGACGACGACATGGCCGCCCATGCGCGCAGCGTGCTGGCCGGCACTTCCGTCTCGGTGCCGCTGGGCGGTGGCCGCCTGCTGCTGGGCACCTGGCAGGGCATCTACCTCGGGGAACACCGCGCCGGCGCGCACCTGCGCCGCATCGTGGTCACCGTCACCGGCTAGACCCCGGAGGAAGTCCCCCCGGGGGATGATTTCTTCGCAAACTCCAACGGCTCCGTCGGAGGCGCTGAAAAGTCGGCGCCGGCAGCGCTCTGCGTACCTGGGATTCCGCTTCGCGGCAGGCAACGGCGGCTGCGCGGCCGCCGCATCTCCCGCCGCGTGTTTTCCCGTCTATTTCTTGCGGCCGTACCTGCCGGTCAGCGTCGCCTTGCCTATCGAATTGGCATTGATCATGAAGCCGGCCAGGGATGCCGTCGCGCCGGCCGGCAGATCGAGCTTGTCCACCTTCAGCGCGTGCAGCGTGATGTTGTAGCGGT
>DAIOGL010000247.1:0-4295 GCA_036745235.1 Sulfuritalea sp. | reverse complement strand
CACGCTGCATCTGGACGGACACACCGCAGTTGAAGCGACTGTCTATGAGCGTGACAAGCTCGATATCGGAGGGGTCATTACCGGCCCCGCGATTGTCGAACAATTCGATGCGACGACGGTGATTCCGTCTGGCTGGACCGCACGGGTCGACGGCTACCGCAACCTGATGCTGGAAAAGGAAGGCGCATGAGCATGGATGCAATCACCATTCAGATTTTACGCAACAAGATCGCCAGCCTGGTCGACGAAATGCATTACCATTTCTACCGTTCCGGTTACTCGTCGATCATCCGCGAATCGCGCGACTTCAGTTGCGTGGTCCTCGACCGCGCGGGGCGCCTGATCGTTGCGCCGCCGATGTTCTTCCACGCGCCGGTCTATCGCCACCTGGTCGGGCGCATCCTCGAACTGTATGGCGATCAGGGCGGCGCCGGGAGCGGCATCAAGGACGGCGACGTGTTCGTCTCGAACCACCCGTACGAGGGCGGCTTGCCGCATGTGTCCGATATGGCATTCGTGGCACCGATCTTTGCCAATGGCGAGATCATCGGGTTCACCGGAACCATCGCCCACAAGGCTGACGTGGGCGGCACGATCCCCGGGTCGACCTCGGCCAATGCGACCGAAATCTTTCAGGAAGGCCTGTTGCTGCCGCCGCTCAAGATCTGGAACGCCGGCACTGAATTGCCCGATATCGAACGCCTGATCCTGGCCAACAGCCGGCAGCCCGAACTGGTACGGGGCGACATGCGCGCCCAGATCGCCATTACCCAAATGGGCGTAACGCGGGTCGCGCAACTGTGCGAACGCTTTGGCGCGGCCACCATGTGCGACGCCTTTGCGGCCATCCTGAACGGCGCGGCAGCGGCATTGCGCGAAGTGATCGCAAAGCTTCCAGCCGGCACCGCCTCGGCTGAAGGCTACTTCGACTCCGACGGTTTCGACCTCGACAAGCCGGTCAAACTGGCCGTCACCATCACCGTCAAGGACGGCTTCGCCAGCTTCGACTTTTCCGCCAGCGGGCCGCAGACCAAGGGACCGATCAACCTGCGCCCGCCCATGGTGGAAGCATGCGTGTTCTATTGCTTGCTTGGCAGCCTGGGGCCGCAGCTGCAGTTCAACGACGGCATGCGCGACGTACTGCAGTTCATTTATGCGCCGCGCACGGTGACCAATTCGCAGGCGCCGGCATCGGTGTCGAACTACCAGATGACGAACCTGAAGCTGGTCGACGTGATCCTGGAGGCGCTGGCCCATTTCAATCCGGCGCGCGCGACGGCCAATGCGGGATCGACCAGCGCGTTGGGCATCGCGTGGGCAAAGGGGCGTCCTGGCCAATCGACCATGCAGTACGAAATCATGGGATCGGCGTATGGCGGCGGCATGGGGCACGATGGTGCGTCCGGTACCGCCACCCACCTGAGCAATTTGCACATTGCCCCGATCGAGATCCTGGAAACCGAAAACCCGTGCCGGATCACGCGCTTCGAGCTGGTGCCCAATTCAGGCGGCGCAGGCCAGTGGCGCGGCGGCCTCAGTTATCAACGCGAGTATCAACTGCTGGAAGACGCGATCGTGGTGCGCCGCTTCGACCGAACCCGCTACGCGCCCAATGGCGTGTCCGGCGGCAAAGCGGGCAGCCGCAGCCGCTTTGTGATCCGGCTCGATACCGAACAGCAGCACGAGACGCAGGGTTCCGGCCGCTTCGAGATGCGTGCCGGTGAGCGCTTTCTGTTGCAAAGCGCCGGCGGTGGTGGTTTCGGCGATCCGAGCCAGCGCGACCCGCAAGCGCTCGCGCGCGATATCGCAGAAGGTTATGTATCGGCCGAAGGATCCGGGGACTACCAATTGACAACAACCGCGAGGAAGCAATGAACAGTACGAACAGCAAGGAACGCGTTGGCGTGATCGGGGTTGGCCGCATGGGACTGCCGATGGTGAAGCACCTGCTCAATGCCGGATATACGGTGACGGTGTCGGACATCAGCGCAGCCAACGTCGCCAATGCGTGCAGCTTGGGCGCGGCGAGTGCCGTTTCTGCCGCGGCACTGGGCAAACAAGCCGAGTTCGTGATTCTCGGGGTCGGCTACGACGATGAGGTGAACCAGGTGGTGCTGGGCCAGGAAGGCTTGCTCGATTCCCTGTCTGCGGGCGCCATCATTGCCGTTTCATCGACAGTGGCGCCAGATACCGTGAAAACGCTGGCGCAGCACGCCGGCACCAAGGGAGTGAGCATCCTCGACGCACCGATTTGCCGCGGCCGCTGGTTCGCCGACGAGGGCAAATTGCTCGCGCTGTTTGGCGGTGACAACGAGGTAGTCGAACGCGGACGCCGGGTCTACTCGACGTTTTGTTCCGACATCGCACACCTTGGCGATGTCGGCCACGGGCAGGTAGCCAAGGCGATGAATAACCTGATGCTGTGGATCACGTCCGTCGGCCTGATCGAATCCGGGCGGATCGCCGAATCGACCGGCATCGACCTGGTCAAGCTGCGCGCGGCACTTCTGATGAGTTCAGCCAAGTCGCAGGCGCTCGAGGATTGGGATCAGACCACGTTTACCTGGGCCCTGAAAGACATGCAGATCGTCTCGGCCTTGGCGGACCAGGCCGGCATGTCCTTCCCGGTTACCGGCGCGGTCAAGGAGCTGGTCAAGGAGGCGCGCATCATCAAGGCGACCAATCCGCCAGGCTGGACTGGAAAATCCCGTTAAGCCGGGCCGCTTGCCTGTTTCCTGCTTTTGTCGTTATGCCTGCTGGTCTCGAATTTCTACCGTTAACCGCATGGAGGAACGGATGGCATTTAACTGTTGGCGTGGCGTTGTCGGCGATATCAAACCGACGATGCGCCCTGGCTCGCACGAAGAGCTGATTCGCATGTTGCCTGAAGGGGTGGGTGTGATTCCGCTTTTCCTCGATATCAGGGATGGCAAGATCGGCACTTTCAAGGAGGCGGTCACGGAATACGAGCCTCTGGTCGCCAAACTGGCCGATGCCGAGGTGGACCTGATTCATGCCGAGGGCGCACCGCCGTTCATGATCCTCGGTCATGAGGGCGAGGCCAGGCTGCTTGAGCGTTGGGAGCGCGAATACAAGGTGCCGGTCTTCACATCGTGTACCAATCATGTACGGGCATTCAAGGCGCTCAAGGTCAAGCGCTTTGTCGGCATCACCTACTTCACCGGAGAGGTCAACAATCACTTTGCCCGCTATTTCAGCGAGGCGGGGTTTGAGGTTCTCGCGATGGAGGGAGTCGACGTCCCGTTCAGCAAGGTTGGCAGCCTGTCCTCGCACGAATTCTATGCCCATGTCAAAAAGACCTTTCTCAAGCACCCGCAGGCGGAGGCGATCTATCTGCTCGGTTCCGGCTGGCGCGTGCTGGACGTGATCGATCTGCTGGAACAGGACCTTGGCGTGCCGGTGATTCACCCCGTCGTGACCCGCTGCTGGGAGTTCCAGCTGCGCCTGTCGATCCGCGAACGCGTTCCCGGCTACGGGCGGCTGCTTGCCGAGATGCTTCCGGGCTGACAGCAGCTGCGCTCTGACCCGGTCAATTGACGGTATCCGGAATAACGAACAAAAAAGGAGAGCAGGCATGATGAGCAAGATCGCATTACTGTTGGCGGCTTGGCTGGTTAGTGGCGCATCAATGGCCCAGTTGTCGAAGGGAATCAGCGAATTGTCCAGCTACAGCGGGCCCGATCGCGAACGGATATTGGCCGAAGGGGCGAAGAAGGAGGGCGGCCTGACGTTCTATACGTCGCAGCCGGTCAACGACACCAGCCCTATTTTGGAAGCATTCGAAAAACGCTACGGCATCAAGGTCACGGTCTGGCGTGCGGGATCCGACAATATCATTTCGCGGATCATCAACGAATCGAAGAACAATCGCTTCGAATTCGATATCGTCGAAGGCCCCGGCCAGGCGATCGAGGCATTGCAGCGAGAAAAACAGTTGCAGGCCGTGAAAACTCCCCACATCAAGGATCTGGTGCCGCAAGCGCTGCGACCACACGGCGAATGGATCGGCACCCGGCTACTGATCTTTGCCCAGGCCTACAACACCAATCTGATCAAGAAGGAAAATTTGCCGAAAACCTATGAGGAGCTGTCCGACCCGAAGTGGAAAGGCAAGCTCGGCATCGAAGCCAAGGACGATGAATGGTATTACAGTCTGATGCAACAATTAGGCGAGGAGCGGGGCATGAAACTGTTTCGCGAAATCGGCGCCACCAACGGCTTCTCGATACGCAAGGGACACTCATTGCTGGCCAATCTTGTCGCATCCGGCGAGG
>DAIOGL010000246.1:0-4301 GCA_036745235.1 Sulfuritalea sp. | reverse complement strand
GCACGTCAACCAAAATATCCAAGGAGTCGTACATGAGCAAGCTACTGTCCATTCTGATCGCCGCCGCCTTCGCTGCCGTTTCCGCTGGTTCCTTCGCTGCTGATGCACCGAAGAAGGAAGAGAAGAAGGTTGAAAAGAAGGAAGAGAAGAAGGAAGAGAAGAAGGCCGAGAAGAAGGAAGAGAAGAAGGCCGAGAAGAAGGAAGAGAAGAAGGAAGCCAAGAAGTAATTCCGGCTTCTTGAATAGAAAGGCGGGCTGCGGCCCGCCTTTTTCATTTCTCCCCGCGAATCCTTCGCTCAGCCATCCCTGGCGGCATCCTTCGGCAATAGCAGGACGCTCAGTCCGGCCACCCAACATACCGCGGCAACCGTGCCCGCCACAACGTCGCTTAGGTAATGCACCTGCAGGTAGAGGCGCGACAGATCCACTGCAGCGACGATCAGGAGCAACAGCGGAATGAGCCGCTTCCGGCGCTGTGGCGCCAGGCGAGCCGCGACCAGCCATACGGCCGCAGCGACTGCGGTGACCTGTACCGCATGAGCGCTGGGAAACGAAAATTCCGATCCGGCCGCCGTCAGGGCCGGAAACAGATCGGGCCGCGGACGCAGCACCAGCTCCTTCACCTGCCGGGCGAGCAGCGAGCCCCCAATCAGGGCCACGAAGATGAAAAGGGCCTCGACCCACTTCCCCTTGCGCCACAGCTGGACGCCGGCAACCAGCACCACAGGCAGCAATATCCACAGGGATCCCAGCCAGGTCAGGCGGAGAAATGCCTCGTCGAGCCAAGGGCCGCGCCATGCATTCGCCACGCGCAACGCCTCACGATCGAATGAGAGAGGGCCGGACTCACCGGCCCGGATCCATGCAGCGCCGGCCAGCATCGTGCCCAACATCATGCCCCACCACAGCGTCGCCCGAATTGCGCTGCTCCGTATCATCATCGCCCTGCCGTCGTGGCGTGCAGCTCCGCGGACTCGATCACCCGGCTGACGGGCTCGGGAGCCAGCGCCGCATCGAGCAGGGCCTTGGCGATGGCTCCCGCCTTCACGGCCTTCCAGCGACGGGGAATCAAGGGATTCAGCGCACGCGCAACTATCAGGGCCAGACGTTCGCCAGGCCGGCTCTCGACGCGATCGGCATCGATCAGCGAGGGGCGCACGACCGTGTAGCCGGGATAACCGACCCGGCGAATCGCATCCTCGGCTTCGCCCTTGGTGCGCAGATAGAAATTCCCCGATGCGGCATCGGCGCCAAGCGAGGAGACCAGCGCAAAGCGCGCGGCGCCGGCGGCCCGGGCGAGCCGCGCAATGCGCAGGGGCAGTTCCCTATCCACGGCAGCGAATTTCTCGTCGGACCCGGCCGCGCGCCGTGTCGTGCCCAGAGCGCAGATCACGGCGTCGACCTTCCACCAGGGTGCATCCGCCGGGATATCGTCGAAGTCGGCCACGACGTTGGTGAGCTTGGGGGCCGCGTCCAAGGGGTGCCGCGTCAGGGCCACGACTTCCGCTACGCGCGGATCGGCGAGCGCCTGCTTGAGCACCACCCGGCCGACGGCACCCGTGGCGCCGACCAGCAGCAGGCGCGACGTCATCGTCATGGCCGTTCCTGCCTGCGCCAGACGCTGGCCAGCCACGGCTGCTGGTCCCGCGGCAGACCGGGCGGGCGGTAGTAGTGTTCGATCTCGACGAAGCCGGCCGCCGTCAGGTGATTGCACCACCCGGCGAGGTCGTAATAGGCGCCATAGCGTTCGCCGTTGATGGTCTCCTGATTGTCGCCGCGGGGATTCGAACTGAACAGCACGCCCTGGGGTTTCAGCGTCGCGTGCAGCTGCCGCAACACGCGCGGCAGTTCCTGCCTTGGCACATGGAACAGCGAAGCATTGGCGAACACGCCGTCAAAACAGGCGTCGGGCAAGTCCAGCCGGAGGAAGTCCTGCTGCCAGACTTCGCACGCGCTGTTGGCCCGCGCCAGTTCCGCGAGGGCCGGCGCTCCTTCTAGCCCTGTAGCGCGATGCCCGCGCCGGACAAATGCCGCGAGGTCGCGTCCCGGACCACAACCGAAGTCGAGGATGGTGAATGGCGGCTCTGCCTGGATATGGCGCAGCAAGGCCTCGATATTCTGTTCGACGTCATGGTGGCGCGTGCCTTCCCAAAAGGCATCGGCCCGCTTTTGGTAGTGGTCGAGCGTGCGGTCAACGATTTGCCGCAATGCTTCCGGTTCGAGTTTCATGGGCGGAATGCTACGCCGACCCGGCGCTGATTGCCCGGCCACCGTACCGCCGGCGCCGACTCTTGCACGACACCCGGACCCTGCAACAAAAACGCCGCGGCATGCCGCGGCGTTTCGCCGATGCCGATCGGCAAATCAACTCTTCAGCGCCACCAGCACTTCGTCCAGCATCTTCTTCGCATCGCCGAACAGCATGCGATTGTTTTCCTTGTAGAAGAGCGGATTGTCCACGCCGGCATAGCCCGACGCCATCGAACGCTTCATCACGATCGAGGTCTTGGCCTTCCAGACTTCGAGCACCGGCATGCCGGCGATCGGGCTGGTCGGGTCGTCCTGCGCTGCCGGGTTGACGATGTCGTTGGCGCCGATGACCATCGCCACGTCCGTGGTCGGGAAGTCGTCGTTGAGCTCGTCCATTTCCATAACGATGTCGTAGGGCACCCTGGCTTCGGCCAGCAGCACGTTCATGTGGCCAGGCATGCGCCCCGCCACCGGGTGGATGCCGAAGCGGATATTGACGCCCTTCTCGCGCAGATGCTTGGTGATCTCGTACACCGTGTGCTGCGCCTGGGCCACCGCCATCCCGTAGCCGGGAACGATGATCACGCTCTTGGCGTCCTTCAGCAGTTCGGCCGTTTCCACGGCGCTGATCGGCACCACTTCGCCGGCCGGCTGCGCCGCGTCGCCCTTGGGCGCAGGCGTGCCGCCGCCGGTGCCGAAGCCGCCGGCGATGACGCTGATGAAGTTGCGGTTCATCGCCCGGCACATGATGTAGGACAGGATCGCGCCGGAGGAACCCACCAGTGCGCCGACCACGATCAACAGGTCGTTGGAGAGCATGAAGCCTGTCGCCGCCGCCGCCCAGCCCGAGTAGCTGTTGAGCATCGAAACCACCACCGGCATGTCGGCGCCGCCGATCGCCATCACCATGTGGATGCCGAATAGCAGGGCGATCACCGTCATCACGATCAGCGGCGTCATGCCGTCGGCGATGGTGTGGGCGTTGATGAACTCGCGGCCGAACCAGATCACCACCAGCAGGCCGGCCAGATTCATCCAGTGACGTGCCGGCAGCAACATCGGCGAGCCGCCGATCTTGCCCGAGAGCTTGCCGAAGGCGATCAGCGATCCGGAGAAGGTCACCGCACCGATCAGGATGCCGATGTAGATTTCCATCTCGTGGATCGACTTTTCGGCGCCGGCGAGCGGGGTCGAGGTATCGATGTAGCTGGCGTAGCCGACGAGACAAGCCGCCAGGCCGACCAGGCTGTGCATCAGCGCCACCAGTTCGGGCATCTGCGTCATCTTGACGACCTTGGCCGCATAGAGACCGACAGCGCCGCCGACCACCATGGCGCCGATGATCCACGGAATGCCGGCCGTCGTCACGCGCGGCCCGAACACGGTGGCCAGCACGGCGATGGCCATGCCGATCATGCCGAAGAGATTGCCGCGGCGCGAGGTCTCGGGATTGGAAAGTCCGCCGAGGCTGAGGATGAAAAGAATGGTTGCTCCGATGTAGGAGACGGTTGCCAGATTTCCAGACATGTCGTGTCTCCTGGTTTATTTGCGGAACATGGCCAGCATGCGCTGGGTCACGGAGAAGCCGCCGAACATGTTGACCGAGGTGAGTACGATCCCCACCACCGCCAGCCAGCGTATCCACTGGTCGGGCGGCATGCCGCCGGCCAGCGGCGGCGCTATCTGCACCAGGGCACCGATGGCGATGATGCTGGAGATCGCGTTGGTCACGCTCATCAGCGGCGTGTGCAGCGCCGGCGTCACGTTCCACACCACCATGTAGCCGACGAAGCAGGCCAGCACGAAGACCGTGAAATGCGCCAGGAAGGCCCCCGGTGCATTGGCGCCGACGAACCAGAACAGCGCGGCGGCGACGCCGAACATGACGGCCAGCTTGTTGCCGGCCATCGGCGCGCTCGCGGCGCCGTGACCGTGCCCCTTCTTGGCGGCTGCCGCCGGCGCGGCAGCCGGCTTCGCAGGCGGAGCAGCGGACGGCTTGAGCGCCGGAGGCGGCCAGGTGACTTCGCCGTTCTTGATTACGGTCAGGCCGCG
>DAIOGL010000245.1:2391-4311 GCA_036745235.1 Sulfuritalea sp. | reverse complement strand
CCGACGGGCCCTCGCCAATCATGATGTCGATCTGGAAATCCTCCAGCGCGGGGTAGAGGATCTCCTCGACCACCGGGGAGAGGCGATGGATCTCGTCGATGAACAGCACGTCGTAGGGTTCGAGGTTGGTCAGCATCGCGGCCAGGTCGCCGGCGCGTTCCAGCACCGGGCCCGAAGTGTGGCGCAGGTTGACGCCCATCTCGTGGGCGATGATGTGCGCCAGCGTGGTCTTGCCCAGGCCCGGCGGGCCGAACAGCAGGACATGGTCCATCGATTCGGCGCGCCGCTTGGCCGCCTCGATGAATATCTCGAGCTGGCCGCGAATCTTCTGCTGGCCGACGTAATCCGCCAGCCGCTTGGGTCGCAGGGCGCGCTCGAGCACGTCCTCCTGGGTCGATTCGGTGCCCGCGGAGATCAGGCGGTCCGGGGCGGGCCCGGCGAACTTGTCGGTCTGGATGCTCATGCGGACAGTTTAGCCGAGGCGGTTGCGGGCATGGCTCACGACGACTTGGAAAGCAGCTTGAGCGCCGCGCGGATGCCGTCGGAGACGGAAACATCGGCGGCCAGCCCCTTCGTGGCGCCGAGTGCCTCGCGCTCGTTGTAGCCCAGTGCCAGCAGCGCGTTCATGATGTCGGCGGCGGCGTCGAACGCCGTACCGCCGGCGCCGACTTTGGAGCCGCCGCCGGCCAGCGTCTTCGGCAAGCGGTCACGCAGTTCCAGCAGCAGGCGTTCGGCGGTCTTCTTGCCGATGCCCGGCACCTTGGTCAGCCGTGCGGCTTCCTGCAGGGTCACCGCCTGCGCCAGTTCCGTCACCGACATGCCGGAGAGCACGGCCAGCGCCGTGCGGGCGCCGACGCCGGAAATCTTCAGCAGCTGGCGGAAGGCGGTGCGCTCGTCATTCGAGGCGAAACCGTAGAGGAAGTGGCCGTCCTCGCGCACGATCAGGTGCGTGTGCAGCGAGACCTTTTCGCCGGTGGCCGGCAGGCTGTAGAAGGTGCTCATCGGCACGTCGACTTCATAGCCGAGGCCGTGCACGTCCACGGTGATGGACGGCGGGTTCTTTTCGATGAGGGTTCCTGCGATGCGACCGATCATGGCTGGGCTCCGGCGTTGGCGTTGGTGGCATTGGCATCGGCCAGTTCCTCGATGCGGGCAACGATATGCGTCATGACGGCATTCTGGTCGAAATTGGCGTACTTGGCGGCGAAGGCGCCGGCATTGGCCCGGAAGCCCGGCTCGGCCAGTACCTGCGACAGCATCGCCGCCAGGTTGTGCGGCGGCTGCTCGGGATTCTGGATCAGCCCGGCGCCCATTTCCTCGACCCGCCTGGCGAAGAGGAACTGCTCGAGGTGGCCGGGAATCATCAGCACCGGCTTGCCGGCCATCAGGAAGGCCACGGTGGCGGCCGGGCTGGCGTAGGTGAGGCCGGCGTCGGCCTGGCGCGCCACCTTGTTGAGGTCCACCGGCACGGGCGAGAAGGCGATGTGCGGCGCGGCGTAGCGCTGCATCAGTTCGGCCGGGAGCCCGGGCGCATAGATCAGGACGCTGCCGCGAAGGTCGCGCAGCGCCTGCAGCGCTGCCTCCAGGTGGGGCGTTTCCGGACGCAGGTAGGAGAAGACGCGCGGCCCGGCGACTGCGGGCCAGCTGCTGTCCGCGGCGACGGCGGCGGGCAGCATGCCCCAGTAGCGGGCGGGGCCCCGTGCCGGATAGTGGTCGAGTTCGGGAAAGCTCAGCAGGCTGTCCTCGGCGACCTGGAACAGTTGCGCAATAGTGTTCAGCGGCGGCTTGCCGTAAGCATCGAGCACGGCATTGATGCTGGTCAGCGCCACTGCGTCGATGGCGAGCAACTGCCCGGCGGCTACGGATGTCCAGGGCCGCATGTTGGGCGTCGGGTGCCCTTGGGGAGGGGTAAAGAAGCCG
>DAIOGL010000245.1:0-2291 GCA_036745235.1 Sulfuritalea sp. | reverse complement strand
GGGCAGGAGCCGGGCGGCCTGGTGCGGATGGGTCACTGCCCAGTGTACCGTGGTGCCGCGGCGGCGCAGTTCCGCGGCGATGGGCAGGAAGGTGCCGATATGCCCCAGGTTCGCACCGAATTCCCAGGCGTAGAGAACGGAGTGCCTTGCCCCCGGCCCGTCGCTCGGCGCGTCCATTACACCAGCCTTCCGTTGCGCATCCGCTTGCCCAGTGTCGAAAGCGCGCCCATGCCCTGACCGCCGTGGGCGTGCGCGATCGCGCAGGCCAGCGCATCGGCGGCATCGGGGCTCGGCGTGCCGGGAAGCTTGAGCAGGCGGGCGACCATGGCCTGCACCTGTTCCTTCGCCGCCTTGCCGTGGCCGACCACCGCCTGCTTGACCTGCAGCGCGGTGTATTCCGCCACCGGCAGGTCCGCCGTCACCAGCGCCGAAATCGCCGCCCCGCGCGCCTGCCCGAGCAGCAGCGTGGATTGCGGATTGACGTTGACGAAGACGATCTCGACTGCCGCCTGCTGCGGCCCGTAGGTGGCGATGATCTCGACCAGTCCGTCGAGGATGGTCTTGATCCGCTGCGGCAGGCTGCCCGCCGCATCCGACTTGATGCAGCCGCTGGCGACGTAGCTCAGCGTGTTGCCGGCCTTGTCGATGACTCCAAACCCGGTGCTCCTCAGCCCGGGATCAATGCCGAGGATGCGCAGTGGAGGCGACGCCGGGATTTTCATTTCCGTGCAAGATACACGCCCCAAACCGCGAGCGCCATCCCGACCAGCGCCATGCCGGCCAGTCTTTCGTCGAACAGCAGCCAGGCGATCAGCGCGGTGCAGGGCGGCACCAGGTAGAACAGGCTGGCGAGATTCACCGCGCTGCCGCGCCGGATCAGCATGTTGAGCAGGGAAATCGCGCCCACCGAGAGCACCAGCACCAGCCAGGTCAGGGCGAAGATGAACTCGGGCACCCATTCGACGCGGAAGTTTTCGGTCAGGCTGACGACGATGGCGGTGGCGACCGCCGTCGGCAGGAATTGTGCGATGGCGCCGGTGCGCCAGTCGAAGCTGTGGCAAAAGCGCTTCTGGTACAGGGTGCCGACCGTGATCCCGGCCAGTGCGGCCAGTGCCGGCCACAGGGCATCGAGGCCGAAGCCGCTGCCGAGCTTGCCCGACACCACCAGCGCCACGCCGACGAAGCCGAGCACCAGCCCTAACCACTGGCGCGCCAGCACCGCTTCCTTCAGCAGCCAGCCCGCACCGACGGCGGTCAGCAGCGGCTGGATGCCCACCACCAGGCTGGCGACGCCGGCCGGCAGGCCCTTCGAGATCGACATGAAGACGCCGCCGAGGTAGACGGCATGCACCAGCAGGCCGGAAACGCCGATATGAAACCATTGCCGCGGGTCCCGCGGCCACGGCGCGCGCGTCGCCAGCGCCACCAGGGTCATCAGCGAGAGCACCAGCAGGTAGCGGATCAGCAGGAACGTCAGCGGTTCGGCATGCGGCAGGCCCAGCTTGGCTCCGATGAAGCCCGTGCTCCAGAGCACGACGAACAAGAGGGGGAAGGAACGGTTCATGACATGCGCGGTCGAAAAATCAGTCCGCAAGGGTAACCGATTCGCAAGGCCTGCGCCGCCCCGGCGCGGGGCTATGATGCATGCTGATTGACCGAGGAGACGCCATGATTCGCACGCTTGCCGCAGCACTGCTGACGGTGCTGGCCCTGACAGCTCCGGCACGGGCCGAAGTGCCGGCGCCCGGTGCCGCCGCGCCTGCATTCACGCTGCCCGACCAGACCGGCACGGCACGTCGCCTCGCCGAATGGCGCGGGAAATGGGTGGTGCTCTACTTCTATCCCAAGGACGACACGCCGGGCTGCACCACGGAAGCCTGCAGCTTCCGCGACGACATCTCCCTGCTGAGGGCGCTGGGCGCGCAAGTGGTGGGCATCAGCGTCGACGACACGCTCTCGCACAAGGCCTTCGCCGAGAAGCATCAGCTGCCCTTCCCGCTGCTTTCGGACGCCACGGCCGAGGTGGCGCGCCAGTACGGCGCATTGTCCGATTGGGTGGTGGTCAAGATGGCGAAGCGCTATACGTTCCTGATCGATCCGGCGGGCCGTATCGCGAAGGTCTATCTGGCGGTCGACGCCGCGCGCCACTCGAAGGAGGTCGCGGCCGATCTCAAGGCCCTGCAGGCAAAGACGGCGGCCCGCTAAGGCGAGTGTCGCCTATTCCTCGATCGCCGCCGTGGTGTAGACCTCCTGCACGTCGTCCAGGGATTCCAGGGCGTCGAGCAGCTTCT
>DAIOGL010000244.1:0-4313 GCA_036745235.1 Sulfuritalea sp. | reverse complement strand
TGTGGGCGTGGCTGATGTAGCACTGGCCGCTGTAGGCCACGCACAGCGCGCCGTGCACGAAGAATTCCAGCGTTGCCTGCCCGCGAAGCGGATTCCCAGGCACGCAGAGCGCCGGCGTGCCGTCAGCGCCGACTCTCAGGCCCTCGTCGATCTTCGCGATTTCCTTCAGCGTCAGCTCGCGTGCCAGCACGATCTGCGAGAAGCCGACGTCCTGCAGGAAGCGCGCCTTGGCCGGCGTGCGGATGTCGGTCTGGGTGCTGGCGTGCAGCTGGATCGGCGGCAGGTCGAGTTCGAGCAGGCCCATGTCCTGCACGATCAGCGCATCGGCGCCGGCCTCGTAAAACTGCCGGACCAGGCGCCGCGCCTCCTCGAGCTCGTCGTCGCGCAGGATGGTGTTCAGCGTGACGAACACCTTCGCGTGGTAGCGGTGCGCGTGGGCCGCCAGCCGCTCGATGTCGGCGATGCTGTTGCCCGCATTGGCCCGCGCGCCGAAGGCCGGCCCGCCGATATACACCGCGTCGGCGCCATGCGTGATCGCCTCGATGCCGAAATCGGCATTCTTGGCGGGGGCGAGCAGTTCAAGGGCGGGTAGGGTCACGGTCGGGGCGGGGCAGGCGGGGCCGGGATGGCAGGGGGCGAATTGTAGACGGTTCGGCCGGGACAGGCGATTGCGGCGCGCCCCGCGCCGGGGCCTCAGTGCGCGTCGGAAGCGAACACCATGCTTGCAAACTGCGCCCCCGGCATCGGTTCGGCGAGCAGGAAGCCCTGGCCGTAGTCGCACCCGGCTTCAGCCAGCAGATCCCGCTGCTCGACCGATTCCACGCCTTCGCCCACCACCTTCATGTCGAGCTTGTGCGCCATGGCGATCACGGCCTCGACGATCGCGCGGTCGCTCGGGTCGGTGATGATGTCGCGCACGAATGAGCGGTCGATCTTGAGATAGTCGATATCGAACTTCTTGAGGTAGGACATCGCCGAATAGCCGGTGCCGAAATCGTCGAGCGCGACCTGGATGCCGATCCCGCGGAAGGCATGCAGCTTCTCCATGATTTCGGGATGCCGGTCCAGCAGCAGTCCTTCGGTGATTTCAATGGTCAGGCAACGCGGGGAGATGGTGTTCTCCCGCAGGTAGGCGAGCCAGGTTCTGTCCGTGCGCCCGGTGAAGAACTGGCGCGGCGACTTGTTCACGGTGATCTGGTAGGGACATGCCTGGGTCCCGGCCTCGATGGCGCGCGTCGCCGCGCACACGCCATTCACCGAGAATTCGCAGTGGCTGCACCAGCGCCTGGCCATCTGCGCCGCTTCCCTGAACACCCAGTCCCCGATCTCGCTGATCAGCCCGGTTTCCTCGGCGATCGGGATGAACTCCACCGGGCTGACCATTCCGCGTTCGGGATGGTGCCAGCGCAACAAGGCCTCGGCCTTGACGATCTTTCCGTTCGCCAGATCGACGATCGGCTGGTAGTACACCTCGAACTGCCCGGCGGCGAGCGCGCCGCGCATGTCGCTGGCGAGCTGCATCCGCGTTTGCGCGGTCTGCCGCATCGACGCCGTGAAGCGGCAATAGCGGTTGCGCCCCGCGTTCTTGGCGACCTGCTTGGCCTGGCTGGCATTGATCAGCAGGCCGGCGCTGTCCTCGGCGTCGCCCGGATAGAGGGTGATGCCGATGCTGGCCGAGATGAAGACGGTCCCGCTGTCGAGAAAGAACGGCTCGGCAATGGCCTGCAGGATTTTCGCCGCGACCTGTTCGGCCCGGGGCGCGGCATCGGCACGCGCGTTCAGCACGACCGTGAATTCATCGCCCCCCAGATGCGAGACCGTATCGCCCTCGGCCGGAACGCAGGAGGAAATTCGCTTGCCCGCCTCGATGAGCATGCGATCCCCGCAGCCGTGCCCCAGCCTCTCGTTGACTTCATTGAAGTGGTCCAGATCGACGTGCAGCACCGCAACGGACAAGCCGCCGTCGCGCGCCTTGTCCAGCGCCTGCCGGATGCGCTCCTGCAGCAGGCGGCGGTTCGGCAGGTTGGTCAGGAGGTCGTAGTTGGCCTGTTGCCAGATGACGGCCTCGGCCTGCTTCTGCCGCGTGATATCCGCCGCGATGGCGACATAGCGCAGCACCTTGCCGGCCTCGTCGTAAAGCGCGGAAACCGTGAGCCGCTCGGGGTAGATTTCCCCGTTCTTGCGGCGATTCCAGATTTCTCCCTGCCATTGGCCGGTGGCGTTCAACTGCGACCACATCTCCTGATAGAAGGCGCGATCGTGCCGGCCCGACTGCAGCAGCCGTGGATTGGCCCCGATCAGCTCGCTTTCCTCGTAACCGGTCAATTTGCAGAACGCGCGATTGACGCTGACGATGCGGTTGTCCGGGGAGGAAATCAGCACGGCCTCGCTGGTGCCCGCGAACACCGAGGCGGCGAGCCGTATCTGCTCCTCGTTCTCCCGCAGCGATTGCTGTTGCGTCTCGATGTGCCGCTGCAGCTTGTTGAAGCTGTCGAGCAGGCGCCTGATTTCCTTGCTTCCCTCGAGCGGCAGGGGCCGCACCGGCTCGCGTCCGTCCGACATGGCATCGACGATTCGCGCCGAGCGGGTGAGCGGGCTGAGCTGCCGGTCGAGGAACAGCCACAGCAGCAGCGCAATGGCGGCGGAGGCGATGGCCGCATCCTTGTAGATTTCCCGTTGCAGCGACCGCACCGGCTCCAGCGCGATGGATGCCGGCAGCGTGGCGACGACGAGCCAGCCGGTGCTCGGCACCTTCTTTGCCGAACTGAGGCTTTCGACGCCCTGCGCATCCACCACCATCCGCGAGCCCTCGGGGATTTCCCGGTAGCGGCCGGCACCCGCCGCCCGGTCGGGCTGCATGACGCGGGCCGGATCGGTGGAGGACACGACGATGCCGTCCTTGACGGATATGACGTGAAGGGCGCCGCTGGTGTCCGCCTTTGTCGGCAGCTTCTCGCTGAGCAGATCGCCGCCGACGATCTGATTGCTGCCCAGCAGGATTCCGATCACTTCGTGCCGGCCGTTCCTGATCGGTACGGCGACGTTGAGGACGGGCTTGTGCGTCACGGGGTCGGCAATCGGCTTGCCCACCACCGGCTTCCCGGTCGCCATGACCTCGCGGAAGTAGTCTGCCTGGGCATGGCTGGCGCGTTCGCGCCCTTCGAGATTGGGCAGGTCGGCAAGGCTGACGCCTTCCCGCGAGATGACCATCATCCCCATGTCGAAGAATCGATGCAGCGGCGAGTGCGTTGCCATGAAGGCATGCAGGCGGTCGGGACGGGACATCCATTCCGGATCGATCAGGAGCGCCGCATCGGCGAGGGCGTTGATGCGCAGGCTTACCGCCTCGTCGAGGCTCCTGGCAACGTGCTCCACCGTCTGGTACTGCTCGGCGGCGAGGACCTTCTTGATCTTGACGCTGGCTTCCTCTTCCAGGTAGTGAGCCAGCACCCAGATGGTGCTGACAAACAGCGCCACGGTGAAAATGGCAATCGTGGCCTTGAGGTCGAGAAAGTGGCGAACGGGTAACGCTTTCATTACAACGGGGTTTCGTGGCAAATCGGCTGCCGGGCTCGAGCACCGGCAAAGATTGAATTATTCCCGAAGCGGGCCGGGCAACGAAGGAACTAATGCCTTGCGGCGATCAGTTCGCAGCCCTGCATGCAGGCTGTCGGACGGGACATGCCGCATTCCGTCCCGGGCAGAAGCCCGGACGCCAATGATATCCCCGCGGCGGCATGGCGGGCTCGAAAAGCGGCGCGCCGTAGCCTATGATGGAAGTGCGATCGACGACCCTGATCCATCAAACTTCAATGAACTCTCTCCGCCGCATTTGCCTGCTTCCGGCTCTGGTGCTGATCCTGCAGGGCTGCGCCGGCGTGCCTGCCGAACCGCCGAAGATAGAGCGCATCAGCGCCGAACAGATGGAGGCCCTCCTGCCGCAGCCGGTCGCCGCCATGCCGCTGGAGCAGGTCGTGGCGCTGGCGGGCGCGGGCATCCCCGCGGAGGAACTCATCGGCCGCATCACGACCTCGGGCTCGCGCTACCGCCTGTCGGCGACGCAGATCGTCGATCTGGCGAAGCAGGGCGTGCCGCTCGCGGTGCTCGACCACATGGTGACCGCCGAGCGCAGTTTCATCTTCGACGGCATGGCCGCCGACGCCAACAACCGCGAACAGGCCTGCCGCGACCGCATCGAGTACGAAGTCCGCATTTGCCGCAGCCAGATGATGGGCCCGATGTGGTACCCCGGCCCGCTCCCCTTCGGCAACTGCTTCCCGATGGGGCCCGGCTCGCCGTTCTGGCACTGCATG
>DAIOGL010000243.1:0-4332 GCA_036745235.1 Sulfuritalea sp. | reverse complement strand
ATGCCTCCAAGCGCTACTTCCTGGTCGCGGCCAACGCCTCGAACAAGATCGCCGCGGTGGATACCAAGCTCGGCAAGCTGGCTGCGCTGATCGACGTCGCCAAGATTCCGCACCCGGGTCGCGGCGCCAACTTCACGCATCCGAAGTTCGGTCCGGTCTGGGCCACGGGCCACCTCGGCGCCGATGTCGTGACCCTGATCAGCACGCCGTCCGACGACAAGAAGAACGCCAAGTTCAAGGAGTTCAACTGGAAAGTTGTCCAGGAAGTCAAGCACGTGCCGGGCAACCTGTTCGTCAAGACCCATCCGAAGTCGAAGAACCTGTGGGCCGACTCGCCGCAGAATCCCGACAAGGAACTCGCCGAATCCGTCGCGGTGTGGGACATGGCCGACCTGTCGAAGCCGAAGAAGATCATCAACGTGGCCAAGGATTCCGGCCTGCCGGAGACCAAGGCAACGCGGCGCGCCGTGCATCCGGAATACAGCGCGGATGGTTCCGAGGTGTGGATCTCGCTGTGGGGCGGCAAGACCGACCAGTCGGCGATCGTGGTGTATGACGACAAGACGCTGGCGATGAAGAAGGTGATCACCGATCCGAAGATGATCACCCCGACCGGCAAGTTCAACGTATACAACACGCAGCACGACATTTATTGATCTGAAATTGATCGGCGGCAAGGATGGGGGGGCGCAAGCCCCCTTATCATCTAGGCATCACGAAATCGAGTGCGGTACGGGACGGCGCCGGGTTGATCGGCGTCAAGGGCGATGGCTCGAAACCGCATACTCATGGCATAGGGGATAGCGTCATGGCAGGCAATGGAATATCCGGATTTTGGGCGGTCCTCCGCCGGCCGAGCGCGAAGTATTCGCTGCTGAGCCTGCTGGTGGTCGGATTTTTCGGCGGCATCTTCTTCTGGGGCGGCTTCAACACCGGAATGGAAGCCACCAATACCCTGGATTTCTGCATCTCCTGCCACGAAATGCACGACAACGTCTATCAGGAATACAAGAAGACGATTCACTACACCAACCGCACCGGCGTGCGGGCCGTTTGTTCGGATTGCCATGTGCCGAAGGACTGGACGCACAAGATGATCCGCAAGATCAAGGCGAGCGGCGAGGTCTGGGGCAAGATTACCGGCAGCATCGACACGCCCGAGAAGTTCGAGGCCAAGCGCCTGGAACTGGCCGAACACGAATGGGCGCGCATGAAGGCCAGCGACTCGCGCGAATGCCGCAATTGCCACAGTTTCGACGCCATGGATGTCGAGCGGCAGAAACTGCGCGGATCGAAGATGCACAAGATCGGCATCGCCGAAAAGAAGACCTGTATCGACTGCCACAAGGGCATCGCCCACAAGAAACCCAAGGGCATGAAGGAAGACGAGGACGAGTGAGCCTTCGTATAGACTGAGCCCGCGTTCAACCCGATTCGTATTGTTCGAGAGGAGCATCAAATGAGCAAGTCCATTGTTTCCACCGCTGTCGCCGGCGTTCTGCTCGCACTTGGGTCCCAGGCAGCCATGGCCGCACCAGACTGGAGCAAGGTGCCCAAGCGTGACCTCCACGTTTTCCATGCCGGCGTCACGCCGATCGAGTGGGCGACCAAGAAGTCGGATCACAGCGGTTCGGCAGGCATGCGCAAGGGCGAAACCTGCGCCGGCTGCCACGAGGAAAAGGGCGCCTTGAATTTCAATTTCAAGCGCCTGGCGGACAAGGAGCTGGAGCCCAAGGGCGCGCCGAAGACCATGACCTTCCCGGTGGCGTTCCAGGCTGCATACGACAAGGACAATCTGTATATCCGCCTGAGCTTCAAGTCCCCGTCCGGCGGCGCCGACAAGGGCGACAAGGACAACGAGGTGAAGGCGACGATCCTGTTCGCCGATCCCAAGGTGCCGCAGGCGGATCAGTACGGCTGCTGGCAGACCTGTCATGCCGACGCGCGCACCATGCCGGGCGCCGACGAGAAGAAGACCAAGTACACCGCGACTGGCGCCTATGAACTGATGCAGTGGGCCAGCAAGGGCAACAAGGTATCGGATGGCAGCGTGACGACGGAGCGCAAGATGAGCGGCGGCGGAACCGGTGCCAAGGCTGAAGCAGCAAAGAGCGGCGATGCCTACACCGTGACGTTCACCCGCAAGAATCCGGGCGAAGGCAAGAGCGTGCCTTTCGGTGTTGCGATCCACGCCGACAACGCGCACGGCCGCTTCCATCATGTCTCTCTCGGCTACAAACTGGGCATCGGCGCCGACGGCGACATAAAGGCCACCAAGCAGTAAATTCCGCGCGACCCGGAGATGTCCACCGGCGGCCACTTGAAACGAGCGCTGGCGCTGCTTGCGCTCGTTTGTTCTTGTGCGGCGGCCGAGCAGACGGTCGAGGTGACGATCCGGGAATACCGTTTTTCTCCGGCCGAAGTTCGCATCAAGGCGGGCGATACGGTGAAATGGACCAATCGCGAGAAGCGCACCAGTCACTCGGTGCTCTTCCCCGCCGAGAACGGCCTCGAGTCGGAGCGGCTGTTTCCGGACGAGCATTGGCAGCGCACTTTCACGCGGCCCGGCAGCTACAGCTACCGCTGCGGCCCGCACGAGGAAATGAAGGGGCTGATCGTTGTCGAGTAGCGCAATTCTTCCCGCGGTGTTGGCCATTCTGTTCGGCGGCTTCGCGACCGCAGCCCTGGCCGAGCCTCCGGCGGCGCGCCAGAAGGAACTGGTCCACCTCGTGCGGCAGGATTGCGGCTCGTGTCACGGCCTGACCCTGCAAGGCGGGCTGGGGCCGGCGCTGCTGCCGGCGACGCTCGCCGGCAAGCCGGTCGAGGGGCTGGTGGCGACCATCATCGGCGGCCGCACCGGCACGCCGATGCCGCCATGGCACCGTTTCCTGACGGAAGATGAAGCAGAATGGATAGTCGCCAAACTGATGGCAGGGTTTCCCGAATGATACGGATCGTGCAACTTTTCTATGCCGGCCTTCTGGTCACATTGCTCGGCGCGTGCGGCGGATTGCAATTGCGCGGCACCGGCGATCTCGGCCTGGTCATAGAGCGCGCCAGCGGCCATGTCACGCTGGTGAATACCAGCAGTCGTCAGCCCTATGCACGCATCGGCGGTCTCGGCGATCTCTCGCACGCGTCCGTCGTCTATTCGCGCGATGCCCGCTACGCCTTCGTCTTCGGTCGCGATGGCGGGCTGACCAAAATCGATTTGCTCCAGGGCGTAATCGTCAAGCGCATCATGCAATCCGGAAATTCCATTGGCGGCTCCATCTCGCAGGACGGCCGCATTGTCGTCGCGCAGAATTACACGCCGGGCGGGATCAAGGCCTTCGATGCGGAAACGCTCGAACTGCTCTCCGAAGTGCCCGCCGAGTACGAGCCGGGGCGCTTCTCCAAGGTGGTGGGCCTCGCCGACGTTCCGGGCAACAAGTTCGCCTACGCGCTGTTCGACGGCGGCGAGATCTGGGTAAGCGATTTTACCGACCCGAAGCGGCCGGTCACCCGGCGCTATCCGGCCGGCCTGCAGCCGTATGACGGGCTGGTCACGCCCGACGGGCGACACTACCTTGCCGGCCTCTTCGGCGAGGACGGCATTGCGCTGCTCGACTTGTGGCAGCCGGAAAAGGGCTCGCGCAGGATTCTCGAAAAGTACGGTCGCGGCGAGGAGAAGCTGCCGGTGTTCAAGATGCCGCATCTGCGCGGCTGGTCAGTGGCGGCAGGCCGCGCCTGGCTGCCGGCGATCGGGCGTCATGAGGTACTGGTGGCCGATGCGGCGACCTGGAAGGAAACCGGCCGGGTGGCGGTCAAGGGCCAGCCGGTATTCGTCATGGCCAGTCCCGACGGCCGCCAGATCTGGGTCAACTTCGCCTTCCCCGACAACGGCTGGGTGCAGGTGATCGACACCTTGTCGGGCAAGGTGGTGCAGACCCTGCAGCCGGGCAAGGCCGTACTGCACATGGAATTCACGCCGCGCGGCGAGGCGGTGTGGATCTCGGCGCGCGACGACAACAAGGTCGTGATCTACGATACCAGGACCTTCAGGCAGCTCGGCGATCTCGATGTTCATTCCCCTTCGGGCATCTTCTTCACCAGCCGCGCGGCGCGCATCGGATTCTGATGATGGACTCGCCCTACAGCCCGCTTGAATTCGCGCTGCTCAACGACTGGCAACGCGACTTTCCAATCACGGCGCAGCCTTTCGATGAGCTCGCGGCAAGAGTCGGCGCCGACGGCACGGTGATTCTCGCGACTCTCAGGCGACTGCAGGCCCGCGGCGCCATCAGTCGCGTCGGCGCGGTGTTCGCGCCGCGGCGCATCGGCGCTTCGACG
>DAIOGL010000242.1:0-4364 GCA_036745235.1 Sulfuritalea sp. | reverse complement strand
GTTCGAGAACGTAGAGAAGAACGCGACGGTCGCCGAACAGATGGACGAGGTCACTGGTCTTTCCACCTTGGTCGTCATCGATCCCAAGCGCGGTGCGAAGGCATCCAAGGGCGTCCGGCCGCAGGTCAAGCTGATCGACGAGTCGGGTGAGGAAGTCAGGATTCACGGCACCGACCACATCGTGACCATTACCTTCCAGGTCGGCTCGCTGATTACCGTAAAGGATGGTCAGCCCGTTGCGGTTGGCGACATTCTGGCCAGGATTCCGCAGGAATCGTCCAAGACCCGGGACATCACGGGCGGCTTGCCGCGCGTTGCCGAGCTCTTCGAAGCGCGCATCCCGAAGGATGCCGGCGTCTTGGCCGAAGTCACCGGCACCGTGTCCTTCGGCAAGGACACCAAGGGCAAGCAGCGCCTTGTGATCACCGAGCCGGATGGCACGGCCCATGAATACCTGATCACCAAGGACAAGCATGTGATGGCCCACGACGGCCAAGTGGTCAACAAGGGTGAAGTCATTGTCGACGGCCCGGCCGATCCCCACGACATCCTGCGTTTGAAGGGTGTCGAGGAGTTGGCGCGCTACATCATTGATGAAGTGCAGGACGTGTATCGTCTGCAGGGCGTAAAAATCAACGACAAGCATATCGAAGTCATCGTCCGCCAGATGCTGCGTCGGGTGGTGATTACCAGCCCGGGCGAGTCGGCCTTTATCAAGGAAGAGCAAGTCGAACGCGCTGCAGTGCTGGACGAGAACGACAGGCTGATAGCGGCCGGCAAGACGCCGGCAACGTATGACTTCATGCTGCACGGCATCACCAAGGCCAGCTTGTCGACCGACTCATTCATTTCCGCGGCATCGTTCCAGGAGACTACGCGCGTACTGACCGAAGCTGCCATCATGGGCAAGCGGGATGAATTGCGCGGCCTCAAGGAGAACGTCATTGTCGGCCGCCTGATTCCGGCGGGCACCGGCATGGCTTACCACCGCACACGCCGCGGACGGTCGAAAGGCGGGGCCGAGGCACAGAACCTGTTCGACCTCCCTGCAGCGACGGAAGATTCCCCGGTCGCAGCAGAAGACGCGCAAGCAGGTTGACGCTCGCGGGAGACCATTCTATAATCCGGCCTCTTTGCCCTTGGCAGGGGTCGACTTTTCGTAAATTTGCAGTGCATTTCGCACAGCATTCAGGACATATACATGCCTACCATTAACCAACTCGTGCGCAAGGGTCGCCAAGCGCCGCAGTCGAAGAGCAAGGTGCCCGCGCTGGGTAACAGCCCGGCCCGACGCGGTGTTTGCACTCGCGTGTACACCACCACGCCGAAGAAGCCTAACTCCGCGCTGCGGAAGGTCGCAAAGGTCCGTCTGACCAACGGCTTCGAGGTGATTTCCTACATCGGTGGTGAAGGCCACAACCTGCAGGAGCACTCGGTGGTCCTCATTCGCGGCGGCCGAGTCAAGGACTTGCCGGGCGTGCGTTACCACATTGTGCGCGGCAGTCTTGATACTCAGGGTGTCAAGGACCGCAAACAGAGCCGTTCCAAGTACGGCGCCAAGCGGCCCAAAGCTGCCTGATCCGGGTCCTAAGGAGATACCATGCCCCGTCGTCGTGAAGTTCCCAAGCGTGACATCCTGCCGGATCCGAAATTCGGCAGTGTTGATCTATCCAAATTCGTCAATGTGCTGATGGACAGCGGCAAGAAGTCCGTTGCCGAGCGCATCATTTATGGCGCCTTCGCACAGATTCAGACGAAGAGTGGCAAGGATCCGCTGGAGGTTTTTACTCTGGCGGTCAACAATGTAAAACCATTGGTCGAGGTCAAGAGTCGCCGAGTCGGTGGCGCCAACTACCAGGTGCCGGTTGAAGTGCGCCCGTCGCGGCGCATGGCCCTGTCCATGCGCTGGCTGCGCGAGGCGGCGCGGAAGCGCAGCGAGAAGTCGATGGGGCAGCGTCTGGCCGCCGAGTTGCTGGAGGCCTCCGAAGGGCGAGGTGCGGCGATGAAGAAGCGCGAAGAAGTGCACCGCATGGCCGAAGCCAACAAGGCGTTCTCGCATTTCCGTTTCTAAGTAGTATCGCGTTTCGTCGGGCGTCCGGCGAGACTTTCGTTTTTGTCCGCCGCCCTGTCGCTTCGTGAAACGAGGCGTCATGGCGGTTTGGTTTAGATAAGGCAGGTAAATCAAGTGGCCCGCAAGACTCCCATCGAACGCTATCGCAATATTGGTATTTCGGCTCACATCGACGCCGGCAAAACCACCACCACCGAGCGTATTTTGTTCTACACCGGGGTCAATCACAAGATTGGCGAAGTCCATGACGGCGCGGCCACCATGGACTGGATGGAGCAGGAGCAAGAGCGCGGGATCACCATCACCTCCGCGGCGACGACCTGCTTTTGGAAGGGTATGGGACAGAACTTCCCGGAGCACCGAGTCAATATCATCGACACCCCGGGGCACGTCGACTTTACGATCGAGGTAGAGCGCTCGATGCGCGTGCTGGACGGTGCGTGCATGGTTTACTGCGCCGTGGGGGGCGTTCAGCCGCAGTCGGAAACCGTCTGGCGCCAAGCCAATCGTTACGGCGTTCCGCGCCTCGCCTTCGTGAACAAGATGGACCGCCAGGGCGCCGACTTTTTCAAGGTGCATGACCAGATGCGCTTGCGCCTCAAGGCAAACCCCATTCCGCTGCAGATACCGATCGGCGCCGAGGAGAAGTTCGAGGGCGTGGTGGATCTGGTCAAGATGAAGTCGATCATCTGGGATGAGGCCAGCCAGGGCATCAAATTTGAATACGGCGAGATTCCGGAAGAGCTCAAGGCCAAGGCCGAAGAGTGGCGTGAAAAGATGGTCGAGGCCGCAGCCGAGGCAAACGAAGAGTTGATGAACAAATATCTCGAGACCGGCGAATTGACCGAGCAAGAGATCAAGGCCGGGTTGCGCGCGCGAACCCTCGCCGCCGAAATCGTGCCCATGCTGTGTGGTTCCGCATTCAAGAACAAAGGTGTCCAGGCGATGCTGGACGCGGTGATCGAGTATCTGCCGGCGCCGACGGACATCCCGCCGGTTGAGGGCATCCTGGAGAACGAGCAGGCGGGCGAGCGCGCGGCGAATGACACGGACCCGTTTGCGGCCCTGGCGTTCAAGATCATGACCGACCCTTACGTCGGTCAGCTGACCTTCTTCCGCGTTTACTCCGGAACCATCAAGACGGGCGACACCATTTTCAATCCGATCAAGGGTCGCAAGGAACGACTTGGTCGGATCCTGCAAATGCATGCCAATCAGCGTGAGGAAATCAAGGAAGTATTTGCGGGCGATATCGCCGCCGCGGTCGGCCTGAAAGAGGCCACCACGGGCGAGACGCTGTGTGATCCGGCCCATGTCATCACGCTTGAGCGCATGGTATTCCCGGAGCCGGTCATTCACGTTGCGGTCGAACCGAAAACCAAGGCCGACCAGGAGAAGATGGGCATTGCCCTGAATCGTCTCGCGCAGGAAGATCCTTCGTTCCGTGTGCGAACCGATGAGGAATCCGGCCAGACCATCATCTCCGGCATGGGTGAGCTGCACCTCGAGATCCTTGTCGATCGCATGAAGCGCGAATTTGGCGTTGAAGCCAACGTCGGCGCGCCGCAGGTGGCGTACCGTGAGGCGGTACGCAAGTCGGTGGAGCAGGAAGGCAAGTTCGTCAAGCAGTCGGGCGGTCGCGGTCAGTATGGCCACGTCTGGATCAAGTTGGAGCCGAACGAGGCAGGCAAGGGCTTCGAGTTCGTCGATATGATCAAGGGCGGTTCCGTGCCACGCGAATTCATTCCCGCGGTCGAAAAAGGCCTTATCGACACCCTGCCGAACGGCGTTTTGGCTGGGTTCCCCGTCGTGGATGTGAAGGTCACGCTGTTCGACGGTTCCTACCACGATGTGGACTCCAACGAAAATGCCTTCAAGATGGCCGCATCAATGGCGTTCAAGGACGCCATGCGGAAAGCCAGCCCGGTATTGCTCGAGCCAATGATGGCGGTCGAGGTGGAGACGCCGGAGGACTACATGGGCAACGTGATGGGGGATCTGTCCGGCCGTCGCGGTATCGTTCACGGCATGGAAGACCAGGTCGGCGGCATCAAACTGATCAAGGCTGAAGTGCCGCTCGCGGAAATGTTCGGATACTCCACTCAGCTACGATCCCTGTCGCAGGGCCGGGCTACGTATTCGATGGAATTCAAGCACTACACCGAGGCGCCGAAGAATGTCGCCGAAGCAATCATCAACAAGAAGTGATCGACTAAAAATCGTTCTTTAAGGAAAGCAGACATGGCGAAAGCGAAATTTGAGCGGACGAAGCCGCACGTGAACGTGGGGACGA
>DAIOGL010000241.1:0-4386 GCA_036745235.1 Sulfuritalea sp. | reverse complement strand
GGCTTGCCGATCTACCAGACATTCTCGGCGCCATTGACTCTGGGCGTCACGCCGTCGGTGAATCCGGACAATCGCATCAGTCTCGAGCTGAATATCGCCAAGAGCACGATCACCAATGCGACCACTGGCAGCCTGGACACGAACACCGTCACGACCAGCGTGATTGTCGAGAATGGCGGAACGGTAGTCATCGGGGGTTTTGCGCGGGAGTCCGATATCCAGACCCAGGAACGCGTTCCCTTCCTCGGCGACCTGCCCTACGTTGGATTCCTGTTCAAGACCACGCAAAAGAGCCAGTCGCGCAGCGAGTTGCTGGTCTTCATCACGCCGCGTATCGTGAGCGAGGCGCTGAGCCAGCGCTAGCCCGCGATTATTCGCCGAACCGGGGCCGGCTTTTGCCGGCCTCGTCATTTGGCGCTGCTACAATCCGCTCGTGAATGCGAGGAATAACATCTATCTGATAGGGATGCCGGGCGCGGGCAAGACGACGGTCGGTCGTCAGTTGGCGAGGCGCCTGCAGCGATCGTTTATCGATGCCGATCACGAGATCGAGGCGCGCACCGGGGTCAGGATTCCGCTGATATTCGACATCGAGGGCGAACGGGGGTTTCGTGATCGCGAGTCGAAGGTCATTGCCGACCTCGCGGATCAATCGAACCTGATTGTGGCTACCGGCGGCGGCGCCGTGCTCCGTCCGGAAAATCGTGCCGCCTTGAAACGCGGGGGGACGGTGATCTATCTTCACGCAACGCCGCGCCTGCTTTTCGAGCGAACCCGTCTTGACCCGAACCGGCCGCTGCTGCAGGTTGCCGATCCGATGCAGAAGATCGAGGAACTGTTCGCCGAACGCGATCCGCTCTACCGCGAAGTCGCCGACATCGTCGTCAATAGCCTGGGCGGCAGCATCAGCCAGCTCGTCAAGCTGGTGGAGAAGGAGTTGCAGAAGCAATGCGCCGCCTGAACGTCGCGCTGGGCGAACGCAGCTACCCGATCATGATCGGCGGCGGCCTGCTGTCCCGCGGCGATCTGATCCTTCCCTACCTGAGCACTGGCCGCGTCGCACTGGTCAGCAACACCACGGTTGCGCCGCTGTATCTCGACACGGTCGTCAAGGCGCTCGAAGGAGTCGGCGCCGGCGTAACGCCGATCATCCTGCCCGATGGCGAAGCGCACAAGAACTGGGAATCGCTCAACCTGATCTACGACGCACTGCTGGCAAGCCGCTGCGATCGGGGGACGACGATCATCGCCCTCGGCGGCGGTGTCATTGGCGACCTGGCAGGCTTCGCCGCTGCGACTTATCAGCGGGGCGTGCCCTTCGTCCAGATTCCGACCACCTTGCTGTCGCAGGTGGATTCCTCGGTGGGCGGCAAGACGGGCATCAACCACCCGCGCGGCAAGAACATGGTCGGCGCCTTCTGGCAGCCGAAGCTGGTGCTGGCCGATACGGATACGCTGAAAACCCTGCCGGCCCGGGAACTGTCGGCCGGTATGGCGGAAGTCATCAAATACGGGCTGATCCGCGACCTGCCTTTCCTCGCCTGGCTGGAAGCCGCCATGGACGGCCTGCTCGCGCGCGACGGGGAGCTGCTGGCGCACGCCGTCGAGCGTTCCTGCGCCAACAAGGCCGAGGTGGTGGCGGCGGACGAATACGAGACGGCCAAACAGGGCGGCCGCGCGCTGCTCAATCTCGGCCACACCTTCGGCCACGCCATCGAAACCGGCATGGGTTATGGCCAATGGCTGCACGGAGAGGCGGTGGCGGCCGGCACGATGATGGCGGTCGAACTCTCGCGCCGCCTCGGCTGGCTGTCCGTGGCCGACGTCGACCGGGTTCGCGCCCTGCTGCAACGTGCCGGGCTGCCGGTGAGAGGTGCCGAGCTGGGAGCGGAGCGCTACCTCGAGCTGATGTCCCATGACAAGAAGGTTGTCGCCGGCAGCATGCGTCTGGTTCTGCTCAAGGCGCTGGGCGATGCCGTGACCTTCGCCGATGCGCCGCGCCAGGAGATTGTCGCTGCCATCGAATCCTGCTGTCGTGAGTGATCTGGCGCCCTATGCCGTAGCGGACACCGCCAGCCGCGGACGCGCCGTCCTGGAGCCACGCCCCAAGGCGCGCAGCGAGTTTCAGCGCGATCGCGATCGCATCGTCCATTCCACGGCGTTCCGTCGCCTCGAATACAAGACGCAGGTGTTCGTCAATCACGAGGGTGATCTGTTTCGCACCCGCCTCACCCACAGCATCGAGGTCGCCCAGATCGCGCGCTCGATAGCCCGCGCCCTCCATCTCAACGACGATCTGGTGGAAGCGATCGCCCTGGCCCACGACCTGGGCCACACTCCCTTCGGCCACGCCGGGCAGGATGCGCTGAACGAGTGCATGCAGGCGCATGGCGGCTTCGAGCACAACCTGCAGAGCCTGCGCATCGTCGACCGGCTGGAAGAGCGCTACGGCGCGTTCGACGGGCTCAACCTGATGTTCGAAACGCGCGAGGGCATTCTCAAGCACTGTTCGCCGGGGCGCGCCCGTGAGTTGGGCGATCTGGGCCGGCGCTTTCTCGAAGGTCGCCGCCCCTCCCTCGAAGCGCAAATCTGCAATCTGGCCGACGAGATCGCGTACAACAACCACGACGTGGATGACGGCCTGCGTTCCGGACTGCTCACGCTCGAGCAACTCGACGGCGTCAGCCTGTTCGCCCGCCATGCGGCCGAGGCCGACGCCGAGTTTCCGCAACTGCCCGGCCGCCGGCGCGTGCACGAAACCATCCGGCGCATGATCGACGCCCAAGTGACCGATCTCCTCGCCGAATCGGCGCGGCGCATCGCCGCCGCGGCGCCGGCCAGCCTTGCGGATGTCCATGCCGCGCCGGCGATGATTGCCTTCACCGACGCGATGCAGGCCGAGAACCGCGCCCTCAAGGGCTTTCTGCGGGATCATCTGTACCAGCACTACCAGGTGCTGCGCATGACCACCAAGGCGCGCCGCATCATTCACGATCTGTTTCATGCCTTCGTCGCCGATCCGCGCCTGCTGCCGCCCCAGTATCAGGATATGGCGGCGAGCGAGAGCATCACGCGAGCCACTGCCGACTATATTGCCGGCATGACCGACCGCTACTCGATGAAGGAGCACCGCCGCCTGTTCTCCGTGGGCGAACTGTGATGTCCTGATGCTGCATTGCAGCGTCTTGAATTCGGAGGCTTTTGGCGGTATATTTACAAGTTCGTCCGCCGTGTTCGGCGGGCCATCCAAGGCCGGGGAGCGGCATCACCCCGGCTTTTTTGCCGGCTGCATTCCCGAGGAAAGACAAGATGGTCCTCCCCCACAGCCAGGGTCTCTACGATCCTGCCAATGAGCATGACGCCTGCGGCGTCGGTTTCGTTGCCCATATCAAGAACCAGAAGAGCCACGCCATCATCGAGCAGGGGCTGCTGATTCTGCAAAACCTCGAGCATCGCGGCGCAACGGGTTACGATCCCCTGCTGGGTGACGGTGCGGGAATCCTGATCCAGATCCCGGACGCGTTCCTGCGCGAGGAAATGGCCAAACAGGACGTCACTTTGCCACCACCGGGACAGTATGGCGTCGGCATGGTGTTTCTGCCGCGGGGTGACGCCAGCCGGCGTGCCTGCGAGGCTGTTATCGAGCGGGCCATTCGCTACGAGGGCCAGGTTCTGCTGGGCTGGCGCGACGTCCCCGTCGACAACAGCGGCTTGGCCCAGGCAGCAAAGGATATCGAGCCGGTAGTGCGTCAGGTGTTCATCGGCGCCGGTTCCGGCATCGTCGACGCCGATGCATTGGAGAGAAAGCTCTACATCCTGCGCAAGTCGACCGGACATACCATCCAGGCCCTCAAGCTGCCCGACGGCAAGATGTTCTACGTGCCGTCCATGTCGTGCCGTACGGTGGTGTACAAGGGCATGCTGCTGGCCAACCAGGTCGGCACCTACTACCTCGACCTGCAGGACAAGCGCGCCGTCTCCGCCCTGGCGCTGGCGCATCAGCGCTTCTCCACCAATACCTTCCCGACCTGGGACCTGGCGCATCCCTTCCGCATGATCGCCCACAACGGCGAAATCAACGCGCTGCGCGGCAACGTCAACTGGATGCGCGCGCGCGAGCACGGCATCTCGTCGCCGGTGCTGGGCGAAGACCTGGAAAAAGTCTGGCCCCTGATTTACGACGGCCAGTCCGATTCCGCATCCTTCGACAACGCGCTGGAGCTGCTCGTGATGGGCGGTTACAGCCTGGCGCACGCCATGATGATGCTGATTCCCGAAGCCTGGGCCGGCAATCCCCTGATGGACGAAGAGCGCCGTGCCTTCTACGAATTCCACATGGCGCTGATGGAGCCGTGGGACGGCCCCGCGGCGGTGGCCTTTACCGAC
>DAIOGL010000240.1:0-4401 GCA_036745235.1 Sulfuritalea sp. | reverse complement strand
GCGGCAACGCCGGCATCAAGGCGATTCAGGCTTCGCTCGAACTCGAGTAGGAGCCAGGCTGCGCGGGCGCGGCTGGCGTTAGTTAGCACCGGCTTGCGCGCCGCGCCTCCACCAATTCCCTGCGAAAGGGCGAACATGCAGCTCACTCTGATTCTCGGCATCGTCGTCGCCATCGTGGCGGTGGTTTTCGCCCTGCAGAACAACCTGCCGGTGGTGGTGGCGATCGCGTTCTGGCGATTCGAAGGCTCGCTGGCGCTGGTGCTGCTGGTGTCCCTCGGGCTGGGTGCGCTGATCGCCGGCCTGTTGTCATCGCCGGCGGTGATCCGCGGCCAATGGACGGCGGGCCGGCTGCGCAAGCAGCTCGCCGATCTCGAGCGGCAATTGGCCGAGCAGCAGCAGCGCAATCGCGAACTCGACGCCGAGGTCGCGCGCATCTCTCCCGCGCCGGCGAACACGACGCCGGTGGCGGAAAAACCCTACGTGGGTTTGAAGACGCTGATTGCGGGGGCCGACACGGAAAGGAAGGCACCGTAAGCCAGCGCAAAGCCTGCGCTTCGCAAAGTCCCGGGGGCCGCGCGCCGCGCTCGACGCGGGTGCTTCCCGCCATGAGGCGGGCGGCGACCCGCGATGTCCTGAAGCGCCGTCGCGCCGGCGCCGACTTCGGGCATTTCAATGCTATAAAGCCAGGGCGATGCCGATTCCCCATTACTCAGTCCCTGCCCTGAATTTCTGCGGGCATGGACAGCTGGACGCTTGATGAACACACGTATCGATACCCCGTGGCTGGTGCGCATTCACTATCGCATGCGGGGCATTTCGTTTGCCATGACATTCGTGGCGGCCAGCCTGCATATCCTCGGCAAGGGTTACAGCCCGGGGGCCTGGGCCTTCCTCGTCCTGCTGTTGCTGGCATACCCCCATGTGCTGTACTGGCAGGCATGCAGGGCGGCAAATCCCGTCAAGGCTGCGCTGGCGCACCTGCTGGTCGACTCCGTGCTGCTGGGCATGTTCGCCGCCGCGGTGCAGTTCTCGTTTTGGCTGAGCTTCGCGGTAATCCTCGGGACCTTGAACAACAGCGCCGTCAACAAGGGCTGGCGCGGCATCCTGGAATCGATACTGGGCGTGCTCGGCGGCGCGTTGATCGGGATCGGCGTCTTCGGCTTCAGCCTGTCGCCGCAGACCGAACTATCCGCAACCATCCTTTGCATGCTCGGCCTGACCGGCTATGTTCTCGCCATCGGCAAGCTGGTATTCACCCGGAATATCCAGTTGCGCAACACCAGAACGCGCCTGCGCGCGGTGCTGGATGGCGTCGAGAGCGGCGTCATCGCCATCTCCGGGCAAGGCATCGTCGAATCGTTCAACCTGTCGGCCGAGCGGATATTCGGCTACAGCGCCGCCGAGGTGGTCGGCAACAACGTCAGGATGCTGATGCCGGAGCCCTACCGCAGCGAGCACGACGGCTACATCGAAAACTACCTGCGCAGCGGCCGGCCCAAGGTCATCGGCAGCAGAAGGGAAGTGATGGGGCGGCGCAAGGATGGCTCGGTGTTTCACATGTCACTGAGCATTGGCGAAACCCGGCTGAACGACAGGAAAGTATTCATCGGCAGCGTCGGCGACATCAGTGCGCGCAAGGCGAAGGAAACCGAACTGCGCATCGCCGCCGCCGCCTTCGAGTCGCTCGAAGGCATGATCGTCACCGACGCCCGCGGCGTGATCCTGCGCGTCAATCGGGCCTTCACCGAAAGCACCGGCTACACGGCAGAAGAGGCCATCGGCCAGACGCCGCGCCTGCTGAAGTCGAACCGCCACGACGCCGCGTTCTACCGGGAGATGTGGCAGACCCTCCTGGCTACCGGATGCTGGGAGGGCGAAATCTGGGACCGGCGCAAGACCGGCGAGGTGTACCCGAAATGGCTCAGCATCTCGTCGGTGAAGGATGCCGCCGGAGTCGTCACCCATTATGTCGGCACGCACCAGGACATTACCGAACGCAAGCAGTCGGAACAGAGGATCGTCGAGCTGGCCTACTTCGACCAATTGACCGGCCTGCCCAACCGCACGCTGCTGCTGGATCGGCTGAAGCAGGCCATCACCGCCACCGTGCGCAGCGGCAGCCATGGTGCGCTGCTGTTCATCGATCTCGACAATTTCAAGACCCTCAACGACACCCTCGGCCATGACCAGGGCGACCTCCTCCTGAAACTGGTCGCCCAGCGCCTGAGCCGCTGCGTGCGCGCCGGCGACACCGTGGCGCGCCTCGGCGGCGATGAATTCGTGGCGGCCCTGGCCGACATGGGGAGCGGCGACCAGGAAGCCGCCAACCGGGCGGAATTCGTCGGCGAGAAGATCCTCGACGCGCTCAATCAGAGCTATCCGCTCGATGCGGTCACCTATCACTGCACGCCGAGCATCGGCGTCACCCTGTTCAAGGGCAACGCGACATCGATCGACGACCTGCTGAAGCAGGCCGACCTGGCCATGTACAAGGCCAAGGACGCAGGGCGCAACGCGCTGCGCTTCTTCGATCCCGACATGGAAACGGCCGTGATGGAACGGGCCGCGCTGGAACGCGATCTGCGCCAGGCCGTGGACGAGCGGCAGTTCGTGCTGCATTACCAGGCCCAGATGCTCGGCGCCGGCCGCGTCACCGGCGCCGAAGTGCTCGCGCGCTGGCAGCATCCCCGGCGCGGCATGGTGGCGCCTTCCGAGTTCATTCCCCTCGCGGAGGAAACCGGGCTGATCCTGCCGCTGGGCCAGTGGGTCATGGAAACCGCCTGCAGCCGGCTGGCCGAATGGGCCGCCCGGCCGGAGACGGCCCATCTCACGATCGCGGTGAATGTCAGCGCCCAGCAGTTTCGCGACCTCGGCTTCGTCGCCTCGGTGCTGAGCGCTCTCCAGCGCACGGGCGCCGACCCGAACCGGCTCAAGCTGGAACTGACCGAAAGCATGCTCGTGGAAAACGTCGAGGACATCATCCGGAAAATGAACGCGCTCAAAGCCAGGGGTGTCGGCTTCGCGCTGGATGACTTCGGCACCGGCTATTCCTCGCTTTCCTACCTGAAGCGCCTGCCGCTGGACCAGTTGAAGATCGACCAGTCCTTCGTGCGCGACATCCTGGTGGACCCCAACGATGCCGCGATTGCCAGAACCATCGTGACGCTGGCCGACAGCCTCGGCCTCGGCGTGATCGCCGAAGGCGTGGAAACCGAAACGCAGCGCGACTTCCTCGCCGCCTCGGGTTGCCACGCCTGCCAGGGCAATTTCTTCAGCGAGCCGCTGCCGGTAGAGGGCTTCGAGGCGTTTGCGTGCCGCGCGGCGGCGGTGACCGGCGGATTTGCCTGAGCCGATTGGCTGACGGCATCAAACGCCGTTACCTGCCCGCAAAGCGGAATCCCAGGTACGCAGAGCGCCGCCAGCGCCGACTCTTGCAGGGCAGTGCAGTCGAAGCCGGGACAAAGCGCCCTCTTGCGCTGAAGTTACAAGTTCTTGTATATTCCGTCCATGACGGTCAAGCCGGTCGAATTCCTTGGTGACAGCATCGAGACTCTGCGCGCCTTTCCCGGCAACGCCCGCCAGGAGGCCGGATTCCAGCTCGACAAGGTGCAGCGGGGCGAAGAAGCCGACGACTGGAAGCCCATGACCGCCATCGGCGCCGGCGTCAGGGAGATTCGCATACGGGATGAATCCGGCGCCTTTCGGGTGATCTACCTGGCGAAGCTGGCCGATGCGGTGTATGTCCTGCACTGCTTCCAGAAGAAGACGCAGGAAACCAGCGAGAAGGACATCAGGCTCGCCCGCAGCCGCTTCAGGGAATTGATGAGGAAACAGCCATGAGCAAGGAACAACGATTCGCCAGCGTCTGGGACGCCATCGAGGATACGCCGCAGAAAGCCGCCAGCATGCGCGCGCGCTCTGAACTGATGATGGCCATGCAGGCTTGGGTAAGGACCAGCGGCAAGACTCAGGCCGAGGCCGCCGGCCTCTTCGGCATTACGCAACCGCGCATGTCCGACCTCATGCGCGGCAAGATCAGCCTGTTCTCGCTGGAAGCATTGATCGACATGGCCGCCGTCGCCGGTCTGGAGCCCCATGTCACGATCAGGAAGCCGAAGGCGGCACGGAAGCGGCGCGATGCGGAGCTGGCCGCAGCCTGAAACCGGCGATGCGACAACCGATGTTCTTGGCGGCCATTCCGCCGAGCGCGATGCGTGTTTGCATTGAGTTCCTGAGGGCCGGAATCGCCGTGCTGCCAGCGCCGACTTCTGGAAAACTCAAACGACTCCGACCCCTAATCGCTTGGTTTTATCGCACGGAGAAGAAGCACGATGGCGAAAATTCCACAATCTGCAGATGAGCTTAACGCCCATCTGGCTGACCATCTTGGATTTTTGGTTA
>DAIOGL010000239.1:3009-4406 GCA_036745235.1 Sulfuritalea sp. | reverse complement strand
TCGCGCCGACCAGCACCACCGCGTAGGCTAGGCCGCCGCGGATCGGGCCGAAGAGCTGGCCGATGGTATCGAGCAGATCCTCGGCCATGCCCGAACGCTCGAGAATCAGGCCCATGAAGGTGAAGAACGGGATCGCCAGCAGCGTCTCGTTGCTCATGACGCCGTAGACCCGTTCCGGCAGGGCGCGGAACAGTTCCGGCGGCAACATGCCGAGTTCGATGCCGATCAGGCCGAAGATGATGCCGTTGGCGGCCAGCGAGAAGGCCACCGGATAGCCCATCAAGAGGAAGACGACCAGCGAGGCAAAAATGATGGGCGCCATGTTGGCGATCAGGAAGGCGCTCATTTGGCGTTGCCCCCGCGGCTGTCCGCGTGCATATTGTCGTGCGACGCCACCACATCGACCACTTCGGGGGCGACCAGATGCGCCTTGATCGCCTCGGCCAGTTCTTCCTCGGCACTCTTGTCCTGCTTCTTCTCGCCCGGGTCCGAGGTCAGCCCCATCTGAAACGCGACGCGCTTGATCAGTTCGGAGCATCCCTGGGCCATCAACAGCACGAACCCAAGCGGCATCAAGGCTTTTACCGGCCACAGAATCAGCCCTCCCGCATTGGCGGAGACTTCGCCACCCTGGATCGAATGCATGAAGAAAGGCCAGGAGAGATAGATGAACATCAGGCACATCGGCATCAGGAAGACCACGGTGCCGAAGATGTCTATCCAGATTTGCGTGCGCCGCGAAAACCGGCCGTAGATGATATCGATGCGAATGTGTTCCTGGCGCATCAGTGTATAGCCCGAGCCGAGCAGGAAAACTGCCGAGAACATGTACCACTGCATTTCGAGAAAAGCGTTGGAGCTCATGTCGAAGGCCTTGCGGACGATGGCATTGATCGCGCTGACGAGTACGGCCGCGAGTATCAGCCAGTAAATGCTTCGTCCCACGCGTTCGCTGAGCCCGTCGATTAGCTGCGACAGTTTGAGCAGTGCCGTCATGCATGAACCTCCTGAGTGTTCGGCGCATCGGAGAGGCGGGCTGCCGCATCCTGGTACGCATCGCGTTTCTCGTTTTTGCTGATACCGATGGCCGGAGGGATATTAACCCGAGCTTTCAACATACGTCGATTCAAGAGGTTCTCCTTGCCTGCGCCGGTGTCTAGTACGCTGCCGCCAACGCTGAATTGAGACTTTGTCTGACGGGCGGCCAATCACTTATGGCTCATTGGTCAGACCAAAAGTCCGCGGATATTAATGGCCGAGGTGGCCAGTGTCAAGGGAAATGAGGATTCTCGTTCAGCGGATTCTCGATGGTTGATATTGTGGTCAGACCAATGTTATATTGAAAATATGGATGCAAAAATGACGGCGCCACGGCTTGCCGATGTGGTTGCGCGGGA
>DAIOGL010000239.1:0-2909 GCA_036745235.1 Sulfuritalea sp. | reverse complement strand
GTGCATGAAGACATGCTCGAGTTTCGCCACATGCTCGAGGGCCGTGCCGCCGAATCGGCCGCACGGCGCGCCACCGCAGCCGACCGTGAGCGCGTCCGCGAGAGTCTGGCGAGGCTCGAGGCAGCGTTCGCGGGGGACGACCTGGATGCCCAGGTCGATACCGATCTGGCGTTTCACCAGGCGATTGCCGAAGCCGCACACAACGTCATCGTCGGCCATTTGACGGCGAGCCTGCTGCGCCTGCTGCGCGACAACCTGCGCCGCAATCTGAGCGAACTGCTGCAGGTTCCGGCCGCCAGAGAGCAACTGCTCGATCAGCATCGGGCGGTGTGGCGGGCGATCGAGCAGGGTAATGCCGAACAGGCGCTGAGCGCCGCGGCCAACCATATCGCCTATGTGCGGCAGAACCTTACCCGCATGCTGCGCAGCGACGCCCGCCACAATCCCTGAGTTCCGCCACATGACAACCGCAGGGATCACCCGCTTCTGTCTCGTCCGTCATGGCGAGACAGACTGGAACAGCGAGAAGCGCGTTCAGGGACAGATCGACATCGATCTCAACGCGCTCGGCGAAGCGCAGGCACGGGCGGTGCGGGCAGGACTGGCGCGGCATGCTTTCGCTGCCGTTTATAGCAGCGACCTGTTGCGCGCGTGGCGCACGGCCCAGATTGCGACCGCCGGCCTCGGTCTCGCCGTGTCGCCGGCGCCGACTTTGCGCGAACGCCATTTCGGGGTGCTGCAGGGCGTGACGGCGCAGGAAGCCAGCGTGCAGCGGCCGGATGCATTCCAGCATCACCGTGCGCGGACGCCGGACTACGCCTACGAGACCGGCGAGTCCCTGATTGCCTTCTCGACCCGTATCCTGGACGCGCTCGACGCTCTGGCGGTGCGCCACGCAGGACAGAATATTCTGGCTTTCACCCACGGCGGCGTTCTCGATATCGTCCATCGCGCCGCGACCGGTCGGGCGCTCGATGCGCCGCGCGACTTCGTCTTGCCGAATGCCGCGTTCAATTGGGTGGAATACGGCGACGCTGGATGGCGCCTTATCTCCTGGGCTGACTGCACTCATCTGCAGGGTGCGCTGGACGAAGTGCTCGAATAGGGCAGGCGTGTCGGCCGGATTTGGGATCGTCGGGGGCGGATGCTAAAATTCGAGGCTTCCCTCCATCCACGGATTCCGCCATGTTTTCCAAGCAGAACACCCTCGCCAAGAGCGACCCGGATCTCTGGGCCGCCATCCAGAACGAAAACCGCCGCCAGGAAGATCACATCGAGCTGATCGCCTCCGAGAACTACGTTTCCTGGTCCGTGATGGAAGCTCAGGGTTCGCAGCTCACCAACAAGTATGCCGAGGGCTATCCGGGCAAGCGTTACTATGGCGGCTGCGAGTACGTCGATGTCGCCGAGCAACTGGCCATCGATCGCGCCAAGAAACTGTTCGGCGCCGATGCCGCCAACGTCCAGCCCAACTCCGGCTCGCAGGCCAATCAGGCCGTGTTCATGGCCTTCCTCAAGCCCGGCGACACCGTCCTCGGCATGAACCTCGCCGCGGGCGGCCACCTGACCCATGGCATGGCGCTGAACATGTCCGGCAAGTGGTTCAACATCGTGCCCTACGGCCTCGACGAGAAGGAGGAAATCGACTATGCGGAGATGGAGCGGCTGGCCCACGAGCACAAGCCCAAGCTGATCATCGCCGGCGCGTCGGCCTATGCGCTGAAGATCGACTTCGAACGCTTTGCCAAGGTGGCGAAGGCGGTCGGCGCCATTTTCATGGTGGACATGGCCCACTACGCCGGCCTTGTCGCTGCGGGCTTCTATCCGAATCCGGTGCCCCACGCCGACGTCGTCACATCGACCACGCACAAGACCCTGCGCGGCCCGCGCGGCGGCCTGATCCTGATGCGCGCCGAGCACGAAAAGGCAATCAACTCGGCGATCTTCCCCGGTTTGCAGGGCGGCCCGCTGATGCACGTGATCGCCGGCAAGGCGGTGGCCTTCAAGGAAGCCATGACGCCCGAGTTCCGCGACTATCAGGAGCAGGTGATCGAAAACGCCCAGGTGATGGCCAAGGTCTTGAAGAGCCGCGGCCTGCGCATCGTTTCCGGACGCACCGAGTCGCACGTGTTCCTGGTCGACCTGCAGGCCAAGAATATTACGGGCAAGGACGCCGAGGCCGCACTGGGTCGCGCACACATCACGGTGAACAAGAACGCGATCCCGAATGATCCGCAGAAGCCGTTCGTCACCTCCGGCATCCGCCTCGGCACGCCGGCCATGACCACGCGCGGGTTCACCGAAATCGAAGCCGAGCAGGTTGCCGAGTTGATCGCCGACGTGCTCGATGCGCCGCACGACGAGGCGGTGCTGGCCCGGGTGCGCGGCGAAGTGTCGGTCCTGTGCAAGAAGTTTCCGGTGTATGGCTGAGCGAAATGAAGTGTCCGTACTGCGGCGACGAGAATACCCAGGTAGTTGATACCCGGGAGAACGAGGACGGCGACACCGTGCGTCGTCGTCGTCGTTGCCTCGCCTGCGACAAGCGCTTCACCACCTACGAGAGGGTGGAGCTGCAGCTGCCGCAGGTAGTGAAGAAGAACGGCAGCCGCACCGAGTATGACCGCGACAAGCTGAAGGCCAGCATGATGCTGGCGATGAGGAAGCGCCCGGTCACCACCGAAAGCATCGATCTTGCGCTCGATCGCATCGAGGAAAAACTGGTGCAGCTCGCCCTGCGCGAAGTGGCGTCCGATCGCATCGGCGAACTGGTGATGCGCGAGCTGAAGAAGCTCGACAAGGTGGCCTATATCCGCTTCGCCTCGGTGTATCGCAACTTCGAAGACGTCGACGAATTTTCCGACGCCATCCGCGAAATCAAGAAGCCGCGGCAGCCCCGGGCGAAATCGTGA
>DAIOGL010000238.1:0-4427 GCA_036745235.1 Sulfuritalea sp. | reverse complement strand
ATGGTATCTTGGGCCATCAACTGGGGCGAGTAGCGGAGCAACACAGTGAAGATGAAGAATTTGGAAAGTCCTGCCAAATATCAGTCGTAACCCGGCCAGGGGAAATCTCGGCGTCCAAACCCGAGATTGTGCATACGGCTGATCTACTAGAGGAACAACGGGTCTCCAAAACCCAAAGATCCGAAAGTACAGGCACTAATCATATAGCGAACTGAGCGGAAGCTGCTTGGTTGGTGCCAGAAATCAAACGCGTCAGCGTCGAATTGAATTTCGTTCCGGACCCCCACGCGCGACGGTTTGCCTTCCCCTCTGACCCGCCGAGCGAGGAAGGTTCGCCGGGGGTAGTCCGGTCGCGTTGTCCGACGACGGCCGCTTTTTGGCCGGCTAGTTTAGCGACCGGCCCGGCGGGCCTTCCGCAGCGAGGGTAGCCTGACGCAGTCAGGCCGGGGCGGCGGGGCGCGTTTCTTTGGGTACTTTCTTGTCGCATCACAAGAAAGTATCTCGCCCGCCGGGGCGAGACCCGGCATTCTCACAACTACTACTGGATTCCCGCTTTCGCGGGAATGACGGAATCTCAAAAGTCGGCGCCGATGATACGGCGATCAGTCGCCGCCACCTCCGCATCCACCACCTCCATCGCCGCCACCATCCCCACCCGCGTCACCGCTGTCGCCGAATCCATCGGTGCCGCCATCCACAGAGCTGTCGCTGAAGTCGGTGCCGCAGTGGATGTTTCCCGATCCGTCGCGCTGCAGTGATTTGCAGTCGGGGCTGTAGACGAAGCCGTTGGCGATGCCGAGCTTGGCGTCGAGGGCGAACAGCAGGGGCAGGCGCAGCGGCTGCGCGGGATTGATGTTCTCTTCCTTGCAGGTTTGCCACCAGACGCGGCGCAGGCCTTCGTTGTCGCGTTTCTCGGGGCCAAGGACGACGGCCGGCGTGTGGTGGAGGAAACCGCCGAAGGCGTGTTTGCAGAAGACCTCGTAGGCCTTGGTGTAGAGGATGAATTCGTGCCACAGGTCGTCGACCACCTGCGAGGGCATGGAAACGAACTGCCGGCCCGAGTGCAGGTAGGCGAGGAAGAACTGGCGCAGGCCGCGGGCGACCAGCACGCAGTCCTTCATTTCGAGTTCGGGGCGGCGCTTCTTCAGCCGCTCGTAGAGCCCCTTGGGCAGTGCGAAGTCGCGGATGTAGCGGTCGCGCTTGAGGCGCACATAGCGCGACCAGACCACGGCCAGCACGATGGCCAGCGCAAGCCCGATCGCCAGCGCCGGAATCACGCGCGCTTCTTCGCCGCCGATTTGGCGCGGGCCTTCTTCGCCTTTTCCAGTTCGTCGAACAGCGCGCCGAATTCCTGCGCCAGCTTGTGGCTGCGGTCGAGGTGGATCATCGGCTTGGCCTGCTGGTGGGATTCCTTGATCTTCACCGAGGACGACAGGAAGGAGTCCAGCACCGGCAGGCCTTCCTCGCGCAGCTCGCTGATGATCTGCTGCGGCAGCGTGGCGCGGGCCTGGAACTGGTTGATGACGATGCCTTCGACTTCGAGGCCGGCGTTGTGGTCGGCGCGGATTTCATTGACGTTGTCGAGCAGGCTGTAGAGCGCGCGGCGGGCGAACTCGTCGCAGTCGAAGGGGATCAGGCAGGCGTCGGCGGCGATCAGCGCCGAGCGGGTGTAGAAGTGCAGCGCCGGCGGCGTGTCGATCCAGATTTCGTCGTAGCCTTCGAGCGCGTCGAGGGCTTCGCGCAGCTTGTAGATCTTGTAGCGCGATTCCAGCTTGGCCTGCAGTTCTTCCAGCGCCGGGCCGGAAGGCAGGATGGAGAGGTTCTCGAAGGGCGTCGCGGCGATGAAGTCCTCGGTCGGCAGCGGGCGCAGCTTGAAGCTCAGCATCTGGTCGAAGAACTCGTTGGCGGTGAGCTCCAGGTCCCGGGCGGCGGGGCCGAGCAGGTACTGCGTGGAATTGGCCTGCGGGTCGAGGTCGATCACCAGCGTGCGGGCGCCGCGCGCGGCGGCGATGGCGGCGAGGTTGCAGGTGATGGTGCTTTTGCCGACACCGCCCTTCTGGTTGAACACGACGCGCTTCATGATGGACTCCCGAATTTGGATCGTGGGATTCTGCCACAGCGAATGCTGCATTGCGGCAAAGCTTGTGGCGCAGGCAGCGGGCGCCGTGGCGCCGGCGCCGACTGGTGGAATTCCGCAATGGTCCTGCCGGCCGGAGAGGTCTAAAATCGCGTGTTCCTCCAGACTTCCGGTTAGCTGCGATGTCCGACGAACAAGAAAACCTCTCTGCCGCCGCCCTCGAATACCACGAGTGGCCCACCCCCGGAAAGATCGCGGTGGTGCCGACCAAGGGCCTCACCAACCAGCGCGACCTCGCCCTGGCCTACTCGCCGGGCGTGGCCGCCGCCTGCCATGCCATCGTCGATGATCCGGCCATGGCCAGCCGCCTCACCTCGCGCGCCAACCTGGTCGGCGTCGTGACCAACGGCACGGCGGTGCTGGGCCTCGGCAACATCGGGCCGCTGGCGGCCAAGCCGGTGATGGAAGGCAAGGGCGTGCTGTTCAAGAAATTCGCCGGCATCGACGTCTTCGACATCGAACTGCAGGAAAACGACGCCGACAAGCTGGTCGACATGATCGCGGCGATGGAGCCGACCTTCGGCGGCATCAACCTCGAAGACATCAAGGCGCCGGAGTGCTTCTACATCGAAGCGCGCCTGCGCGAGCGGATGAAAATCCCGGTGTTCCACGACGACCAGCACGGCACCGCCATCGTGGTCGGCGCCGCCATCCTCAACGGCCTCAAGCTGGTGGGCAAGAAGATCGACGAGATCAAGCTGGTCACCTCGGGCGCCGGCGCGGCAGCGCTGGCCTGCCTCGACCTGCTGGTCAATCTCGGCGTGCGGGTGGAGAACATCTGGGTCACCGACATCGAAGGCGTGGTCTATGAAGGCCGCACCACGCTGATGGACCCGATCAAGCAGCGCTATGCGAAGCAGACCCCCGCGCGCAAGCTCACCGACGTCATGGCCGATGCCGATGTCTTCCTCGGCCTGTCGGCGGGCGGCGTGGTGAAGCCGGAGATGGTGGCGAAGATGGCATCCGATCCGATCATCATGGCGCTGGCCAATCCGACGCCGGAAATCACCCCCGAGGAAGTCAAGAGCGTGCGCTCCGACGCGATCATCGCCACCGGGCGCTCGGACTACCCGAACCAGGTCAACAACGTGCTGTGCTTCCCCTTCATTTTCCGCGGTGCGCTCGATGTGGGAGCGACCACCATCACCGAGCAGATGAAGCTGGCGGCGGTGCGCGCGATTGCGGAGCTGGCGCAGGCCGAGGCTTCCGATGTGGTGGCGATGGCCTACGGCGGCGAGAACCTGGCCTTCGGCCGCGAGTACCTGATCCCGCGGCCCTTCGATCCGCGCCTGATCGTCAAGATCGCGCCTGCCGTGGCCAGGGCCGCACAGGAGTCCGGCGTGGCGACGCGGCCGATCGTCGACTTCGACGCCTACCGCGACAAGCTGAACAGCTTCGTCTATCACTCCGGCTTCATCATGAAGCCGGTGTTCCAGGCGGCGAAGAAGGATCCGCGCCGCGTCATCTACTGCGAAGGCGAGGACGAGCGGGTGCTGCGCGCGGTGCAGGCGGTGCTCGACGAAGGCCTGGCGCGGCCGGTGCTGATCGGCCGTCCCGAGGTGATCGCCAAGCGCATCGAGGACGCGGGCCTGCGCCTCGCGGCGGGGCGCGACTTCGAGGTGGTGAATCCGGATTCCGATCCGCGCTACCAGGAACTGTGGCAGGGCTATCACGACATCATGGGGCGCCAGGGCGTGACGCCGGGCAGTGCCAAGCGGGCGCTGCGCTCCGACCCGACGCTGATCGGCGCCATGCTGCTCAGGCACGGCTATGTCGATGCCATGCTGTGCGGCGTGGTCGGCCGTCACGCCCAGCATCTGAAGCATGTGGATGACGTCATCGGGCTGGCGCCGAACGCGCAGTGCTTCGCCGCCATGAACATGCTGCTGCTGGCGCGGCACACGCTGTTCCTCTGCGACACCTACGTCAATGAAGATCCTTCGGCGGAACAGATCGCCGAGATCACGCTGATGGCGGCGCGGGAAGTGCGGCGTTTCGGCCTCGAGCCAAAGGTGGCGCTGCTGTCGCATTCCAACTTCGGCAGCGTGCGCTCCGCCTCGGCGCTGAAGATGGCCGCGGCACGGGCCCTGATCGAGGCGCGCGCGCCCGACCTGGAAGTCGACGGCGAAATGCACGGCGACGCCGCGCTGTCGCAGGCCATCCGCGAGAAGCTCTATCCGGATTGCCGGCTCAAGGGCGAGGCCAACCTGCTGATCATGCCCAACGTCGATGCTGCCAACATCACCTTCAACCTGATCAAGGCCACCTCGGGCGACGGCATCACGGTCGG
>DAIOGL010000237.1:0-4519 GCA_036745235.1 Sulfuritalea sp. | reverse complement strand
GCGCGCTGCGCCTCGGCTTGCGTCGCCTGCAGCGCGGCGTCGGCCGGATCGAGGCGCGCCAGTACCTGGCCCGGGCTGACCCGCATGCCGGCATCGACCCGGCGCTCGACGATCTTGCCGGCGATGCGAAAGCCGAGCGTGGTCTCGATCCGCGCCCGGACTTCACCGCTGTAGGCTCGCGGCGCATCGCCGGTCGCCGTCACCTGCCCGCAAAGCGGCGTTCCAGGTGCGCAAGGCGAGCCAGCGCCGACTCTCAGGGTGCGCACCAGTTTCGGCACGGCCGGGGGCGGCGGCGGCTCGCTGCAGGCGGCCAGCAGGAAGGGCAGAAGAAGCAGCGGGGCGAATTTCATGCGGAGTCTCCGGAAGGGCCGGCGAAGCGCCGACGCAGCCATAATGTGAAATCGTCGAAGTAGGTATAGATCACCGGCACCACGATCAGGGTCAGCAAACTGGATGTCATGACGCCGCCGATCACCGCCTGACCCATCGGCGCGCGCTGCTCGGCGCCGTCGCCCAGCGCCAGGGCGAGCGGGATCATGCCGAAGATCATGGCCAGCGTCGTCATCAGGATCGGCCGCAGCCGCACGCCGCCGGCGGCGATGACGGCGTCGCGCCGCGACTGCCCGGCGGCGAGGCCGTGGTTGATGAAGTCGACCAGCAGGATCGCGTTCTTGGTCACCAGCCCCATCAGCATGACGAAGCCGATGATGGAGAAAATGTTCAAGGTGCTGCGACAGACCACCAGCGCCAGGATCACGCCGACCAGCGACAGCGGCAGGGAAGCCATGATTGCCAGCGGCTGCAGGAAGCTGCCGAACTGCGAGGCGAGGATCAGGTAGATGAAGATCACCGCGAGGCCCAGTGCGACCATGGCGAAATTGACCGACTCGATCATGTCCTTGGTGGCGCCGCCGATGCTCCAGCTGTAGCCGGGCGGCAACTCCATCTGCTGCATCAGGCTGCGCATCTCGCGGCCGATGTCGCCGGCCGGCCGGCCCTGGTTGTTGGCCGATACCAGCACTTCGCGCGTCTGGTCCTTGCGGTTGATCTGGCTCGCGCCCAGCGCCGTCGTCACTGTGGCGACGTCGGCCAGCCGGATCATGCGCGGATTGCCCTGCGCATCGGGACGGCCGCTGGCAATCGGCAAGGCGGCCAGATCGGCAGCGGATTCGCGTGCGGTCGGCGGCAGCTTGACGGTGAGGTCGTAGAACTGATCGTCGGGCCCGCGCCAGTTGCCCACCGCCTGCCCGGCCAGCAGCGGGCGCAGGGTCTGCGCCGCCTGGCCGACGCCGATGCCGAGATCGCTGGCGAGTTCGCGGTTGAACCGGATCGACAGTTGCGGTCGTGCCGCCTTGGTGCTCGATTCGAGGTCGACCACACCCCGCAGGGCGCCGACCTTCGCCATCACCTGGGCGGCGATGCGATCCAGCACGGCGCGGTCGGGACCCATCAGGCTGACCTGCAGGTTCTTGCCGGAGGACACCGCCTTGTAGGCCGCCACCTGGGTGATCTCGATGCCGGCGATCCGCCCCAGCCGGTCGCGTATCGGTTGCGTCAGATCCTGCTGGGAGATCTTGCGCTGGCGGCGCGGCACCAGCTGGACGAACATGTTCACTGAGTGCTTGCCGCGCGAAAATCCCGTGTTGATGGTGGAATAGGTGTACTGCACCTCGGGGAACTCGTGCAGCGCGGCATCGGCCTGCTCGGTCTTGGCCTGGGTCAGCTCGAGCGACGAGCCGACCTGCGTGACGAACTGCACCTGCAGCTCATTGAGGTCCGGCTCGGGCACGAATTCGGAACCGAGGAAAGGTAGCAGCGCCAGCGCGCCGACCAGTGATGCGACGGCGATGCCAAGCACGCTCTTGCGGTGGTCGAGGGCCCATGCCAGCAGAAGCTCATAGCGCTTTTCCAGACGCTGGGTGAACAGCGAGAACCAATGCAGCAGGCGACCCAGCGGGCCGCGGCTGTGACGTCCTTCGGCTTCGGGATCGTGCCAGATGCTGGAAAGCATCGGATCGAGCGTGAAGCTGACGAACATCGAGATCAGCACGGCCGCCACCACGGTGACGCCGAACTGGTGAAAGAAGCGGCCGATGATGCCGCCCATGAATCCGACGGGAAGGAACACGGCAACGATGGACAGCGTCGTCGCCAGGACTGCCAGGCCGATTTCCTGCGTGCCCTCGAGCGCGGCCTGACGCGGCGGCGTCCCCATGGCGACATGGCGCACGATGTTTTCGCGCACCACGATCGCATCGTCGATCAGCAGGCCGACCGAAATCGACAGGGCCATCAGCGTCAGCACGTTGATCGAGAAACCGAAGGCGTAGATGAACAGGAATGCACCGATCAGCGAAATCGGCAGCGTCAGGCCCGTGATCACCGTGCTGCGCCACGAGGCGAGGAAGAAGAATACGATCAGGATGGTGAGCGCCGCCCCTTCGACCAACGTGATGCGTACGTCCCTGACTGAATTGCGGATGCTGAGCGAGGCATCACGGACGATTTCGAGCTTTACTCCGGGCGGCAGTTCGCGGCTGAGGCTGGCCACCATTTCGCGCACGCCGTCGACCACTTCGATCGTATTGGCCCCCTGCGATTTGACGATATCGACCGAGAGTCCGCGCTTGCCGTTGATCAGCGCGACGCTTTCCTCGTCGGCCTGCGCATCGGCGACATCGGCGACGTCGCTCAGGGTCACCGGTTTGCCGCCGCGCCGGGCGACGATCAGGCGGCGGAAGTCTTCCGTCGTCGCGGCACGGCCGAGAATCTGCACCACCTGCTCGCGGCCGCCGCCGGAGACGCTGCCCACCGGCACTTCCTGGTTTTCGCTGCGCAGCGCGGCGAGCACCTGGTCGGCGCCGACCTGCAGCGCTTCCATGTTCGCCGGCCGCAACAGGATGCGCATCTCGCGCTTGACGCCGCCGACCACCGTGGCCTGGCCGACGCCGCGCACATTCTCGAGGCGCTTCTTGATGCGCTGTTCTGCCAGCGTGGTCAGTTCGCGCAGCGGCGTGTCCGCCCCGATCACCGCGACGGAAAGAATCGGCTGGTCATCGGGGTTGTAGCGGGTGACCTTGGGCTCCTTGATTTCGTCGCGAAAGCTCGGGCGCAGCGCGGCGATCTTCTCGCGCACGTCCTGCGCGGCGAGTTTCGGGTCGGTGGAGAGATTGAATTCGACGATCACCAGCGACTGGCTCTCGTAGGAACGCGAGGACAGCACGTTGATGCCGCTGATGGTATTCACCACCTCCTCAATCGGACGCGTGACCTCTTCCTCGACGCTCTCCGGCGCGGCGCCGGGGTAGTCGGTCTGGATCACGATCACCGGGAAAGCCACGTCTGGAAACTGCTCGACCGGCAGTCGCTGCGCCGAGAACAGGCCGAGCACCAGCAGCGCCGCCATCATCATGGTGGCGAATACCGGATTGTTGATGCTGATGCGGGTGAACCACATGAAGCGGGCGCCGGGTCAGGAAGTCGGCGCTGGCGATACGGCGACGGGCGCCGCGGGTGGCGTTGCGGGCTTTACCCTGGCCGCGCTGCCATCCTTGAGCGGGCCGAGGTTGTAGCGCACCACGCGTTCGCCCGCGGCGAGCCCTTCCGTGACGGCGACCCAGCCCGCCTGGGCGATCGCCGTCCTCACCCGACGGCGCTGCAGCTTGTCGCCGGCCACCACGTACAAGACCTGTTCCCCGCCTTCCTCGCGCAGCGCGCTCGCCGGCACGGCCACCCGCTCCTGCACAGCGCCCGCTGCGACCTGGCCCTGGGCGAACAGGCCGCCGCGCAAGCGGCCGTCGCGATTGTCGATCAGCGCATATATCTCTATCGAGCGTGATCCTGCGGCGGCAGAAGGGTTGATGCGTTCGATGCGGCCGCCGATCCGCAGATCACCGAGGCCTTCGACGCTGAGCGTGATTTCGGCGCCGGGCGCGAGCCGCGCCGCATCACCCGCCGGAACGCTGGCGGCGAGCTCGAGCCGCGCGATGTCGGAAATGGTCACGATCCGGCCGTCGACCGGCACGCGTTCTCCGGCCTGGATGATCCGCGCCGAAACGATGCCGTCGATCGGCGCCACCAGCGTCGTATCGGCCAGCGCCTTGCGCGCGACGTCGGCCGCAGCGCGCGCCGCATCGAGGCGCGCCTTCGCGGCGTCGCGGTTGCCCGTCGTCGTGTCGTAGGCATTGCGCGAAATGAAGTTCTTCGCCAGCAGCGATTCCTGCGTCACCTGGTTCTTTTCGGCCACGATCAGGGTCGCGTTGGCCGCAGCGGCATCGGCTTCGCTGCCTGCCAACCGGGCGCGGTAATCGGTGGCGTCGATGCGGCCGATGACCTGGCCCTGCTTCACGGCATCGCCTTCCCGAACGGCGAGCGCCTGCAATTCGCCGGCGACCCTTGCCTTCACCGTCGCTTCGCGCCATGGCCGCAGCGTGCCGGAAAGCTGCACGGTCGGCGCCATCGGCCGCAATTCGGCGCTGACCAGATCCGTGGGAGAAAATTCGAGCGCCGCGACGGCAGG
>DAIOGL010000236.1:0-4550 GCA_036745235.1 Sulfuritalea sp. | reverse complement strand
ACTCGCCGTGCCGCGCATGCAAACCACTTGCGAACTCACCGGCTCGACCAGCCCCGCGGGCACCCGGCCGCCCGGGCTGTCGTCAACTTCATCGCTGTGGAACGAGACGCGGTAGGTGGCGCAGCAGGCGCCGCACGCCTGGCACGGGCTCACAGCACCAGCCGGCCGATCCACCAGGCGATGGCCGCAATCAGCGCACTGGCCGGAATGGTCAGGACCCATGCCCAGACGATGCTGCCGGCAACCCCCCAGCGCACGTTGCTGGGGCCCTTGGAGGTACCCACGCCGACAATGGCGCCGGTGATCGTGTGCGTGGTGGATACGGGGATGCCGAGGGCGGTGGCCATGAACAAGGTGATCGCACCTCCGGTCTCCGCGCAGAAGCCACCCACCGGGCGCAACTTGGTGATGCGCTGGCCCATGGTCTTGACGATGCGCCAGCCGCCGAACATGGTGCCCAGACCCATCGAGGTATAGCAGGCGACGATCACCCAGGTCGGCACCGATTCGTTCGCCTGGGTGATGCCGGCAGCCAGCAGCAGCATCCAGATGATGCCAATGGTCTTCTGCGCATCGTTGCCGCCGTGGCCGATGCTGTACGCGGCGGCAGACAGCAGCTGCAAACGGCGAAACCCCTTGTCCACCCTGCGCGGCGTACTTCGATTGCACATCCAGGACACCGCCACCATCATCGCGCCGCCAAGGACAAAGCCGAGCAGAGGCGCTATCAGGATGAAGGCAACCACCTTGCCGATGCCGGCCCAGACCAGAGAACCGGTTCCGGACTTGGCCATCGCGGCGCCGGCCAAACCGCCGATCAGCGCGTGGGACGAGCTCGAAGGAATGCCGTAGTACCAGGTGACGACGTTCCAGACGATGGCGCCGATCAGGGCGCCGAATACGACGTAGTGGTCGACGATGGCCGGATCGATGGTGCCCTTGCCGATGGTGCTGGCCACCTTGAGTTGAAATACCGCTATGGCCACGACGTTGAAGAAGGCCGCCCAGGCCACCGCCTGCTGGGGTTTCAAGACGCCGGTGGAAACGATGGTGGCGATCGAGTTCGCCGCGTCGTGAAAGCCGTTCATGAAATCGAAGACGAGCGCCAGCAGCACCAGCACCACGATCACCGTCAGACTCATTTCGACCGCTTGCATGACGGTCGCCTAGGAGTTCTCGAGGATGATGCCCTCGATGATGTTGGCAACGTCCTCGGCCCGATCGGTCACGGACTCGAGCAGCTCGTAGATGCCCTTCATCTTGATCAGCTGGCGCACATCCGCCTCTTCGCGGAACAGCTTGGTGATGCCGGTGCGCATGGCGCGGTCGGCATCCGATTCGAGTTGGTCGATCTCGCGGCACAGCTTGAGCATGGCCGGCGCGTTGTCCATCTTGTTGAGCAGGATCACGGCGGACCTGACCCGCTCGCAGCTGGAAGCGACGATGTCCGAAAGCTGCCTCGCCTCGGGCGTCAGCTGGCGTATGTCGTAGAGGTACATGGCCTCGGCGAAATCCTGGATCAGGTCGAGGATGTCGTCCATGCGCATGATCAGCTGGTGGATCTCGTCGCGATCCAGCGGCGTATTGAACGAGGTATGCAGCAGGGCGATGGTTTCGTGGGTGATCTTGTCGGCCGTGGTCTCGATCTCGTCGATGGCCTGCACGTGCTGCGCCAGCACTTCCGGGCCCTTGCCCAGATCATCCACCAGGGCCACCAGTTGCCGCCCGCCCTTTACGATCAGATCCGCGTGCGCATTGAACAAATCGAAGAACTTGGCCTCTTTCGGCATCAATTTGGAGAACATCGGACGTCACCGCTGGCAAAAAAACACGCGGATTTTATCAGCTTCCGGCGGCCAACCCCGCTTCCGGCCAACTGGTAGAATTCCCTTTCGCCGCCTCTGCCGGCATATTTCCTCGGCCTCATCCCTCAATGAAACGCAACCGCCTTCCGCGCCGCGCCCGCCAGACGCCGGACTCCGAGCTTCTGACACGACTGGCCACGCGGCTGAGCCAATCGTCGAACCGGATCGAGGATGCCTTCTGGGAGGCCCGCCTTGCGGCCCATATCGACCACCTGCTGGCCGACAACGGGGAAGAAACCCTGATCGCCGTGCTCGACCAGTTGTACAACGGCGGCTCGCGCGCCTATGACGAGCTGGCCGACATGATCGAGTCCTGCGCCGAAACGCGCCGCGCCGAGGCCGGCGGCGGCATGGACGCGCTGATGATCGCCGTGCCGCTGCTGGCCTGGTCGCGCTTCCAGATCCCGTCGGGCAGCATCCCCCAGGCGCAAATGGATGCCGTGCGGGTGCATCTGCAAGCCCATGTCCTCGCCGCCGACGCCAAGCTCGGACTTGCGGACATGCTGTACAGCCCCGACCAGTTGCCGCAGAACTACGTCGACACCGCGGCCTTGGCCGAGAGGCTGGCCAAGGCCGCCGTCCATGGCCGCAACCTGAAGATCGACCCGACGCAACTGTCGGAAACCATGAACTTTCTCTCCGACACCCGCTACCTGCTCGGCGTCGTTGCCGCGCCGCGCGGCGCGGCGCTGTTCCGCTGGCAGGAAGACGATGGCGATCCGGCCGAGTCTTTCCGTCAATGGGCGCTGCAGGGCGGCGATGCGCTGCGCCCGCTGCTGCCCGCCTGCGCCATCGAATTCCTGCCGGTGCTGGCCTACCACGCCGCGGTGCGCGACGCCGACCGCGCCTCGCGACCCTGGTCGCTGCGCGCGGCCATGGCCTTCCTGCAGACCGTGCTGAATCTGCCGGCCGCCGAACTGCGCGCCGTGGTGGCTCCCTTCCACGATCGCCAGCTCGAGGAATACCGCGTCGGCTTCACCCAGCGCGGCAGCAGCGAAGTGGTGCACGGCGTGGTCTGGCCCCTGCTCGAGCACGAGGATGAAAACCACGATACCCCGGCGCAGATCGAAGCCGCGCTGCGCGAAGCCGGCGTCGCCACCGTGCTGATCCTCGACCAGCGCTTCCCGCTGGAATTCTGCGACGACTGCGGCGCCCCGCTCTATCCCAATCCCGAAGGCGAGCCGGTGCACGCCGAGCTGCCGGAAGAGCAGGCGGAGACGACTCCGCGGCATCTGCACTGAGAAGGCTGGACCCGAGAGTCGGCGCCGGCGGCACGCCGATTTTCAGAAGCGGTAAGGCCTCGCCTCGAAACCCGGATCGCGGCCCGCCGCCAGATCGGCCAGCAGCCGTGCCGAACCGCAGGACAAGGTCCAACCCAGCGTGCCGTGGCCGGTATTGAGCCACAAGCCGGCCAGACCGGCGGCGGCCATGTCGCCGATCAGCGGCACATTGCCCGGCGTGGCCGGCCGCAGCCCCGCCCAGTAATCGACCTGGCTCACCGTCGCGAGTGACGGAAAAATCTCGCGGGTGCGGGTCAGCAAGGCCGCGCAGCGTGCCGCGTTGAGCGAAGTGTCGTAGCCGTTGAATTCCGCCGTGCCGGCCACGCGCAAGGCCTGCCCAAGCCGGGAAATCACGATCTTGTGTCCGTCGTCGGTGAGGCTCACCGATGGCGCCGCCGTTCCGGGAGGCAAGGTCAGCGTCGCCGAATAGCCCTTGGCCGGATACACCGGCAGGCGCAGGCCGAGCGGCCGCAGCAGCAGCGGCGAGTAGCTGCCCAGCGCGAGGACGGTCATGTCGGCGCACAAGGTTTCCCCCGAGCCCAGACGCACGCCGGCCAGCCTGTCGCCTTCGCGCAGCAGCGCGGTCACGGTTTCGCCATAACGGAAGCGCACGCCGCGCGCCGCGGCATGCTGCGCCAACGCCTCGGTGAATCGCCTCGCATCGCCCGATTCGTCGCCGGCGGTATAGGTGCCGCCCACCACCGGAACACGCGAGCCGGCCAATGCCGGCTCGATCGCCAGGCACTCGGCCGCCGTCTTCGGCACCCGGTCGCAACCGAATTCGCGCATCAGCGCGGCTTGCGGCAGCGCATGCTCGAATTCAGCGGGATCGGTATAGAAATGCAGGATGCCGCGCTCGAGATGGTCGTATTCGAGCGCCAGTTCCCGCCGCAGTACCTGCAAGGCGGTACGGCTGGCCAGGCCCAGGCGCACGATGGCGCCGACATTCGCCCGCGCTCTCGCCGCCGTGCATTCACGCAGGAAACGCAGGCCCCAGGCCCATTGCGCCGGATCGGCCCGCAGCCGCCACAGCAGGGGGGCATCCTCGCGCCCCATCCATTTCAGCGCCTTGAGCGGCGCTTGCGGATTGGCCCAGGGCTCGGCATGGCTGACCGATATCTGGCCGCCGTTGGCGAAGCTGGTCTCCTGTGCCGGCAGCGGCTGGCGGTCGATCACCGTGACTTCGTGGCCGTCCGCCGCCAGGTACCAGGCAGTCGTCACGCCGACCACGCCGGCACCAAGGACTGTCACGCGCATCGCATCGCCTTGAACTTATTGACACGCAGGTTGATCTCAGTCGCCATGGGCTGGATTATAGTCAGCGCCCCGGAGGGACTCATGAGCAGCAAACCCAAGATCAGCAAGACCGAAGCCGAATGGCGTGCGCAGCTCACGCCCACGCAGT
>DAIOGL010000235.1:0-4557 GCA_036745235.1 Sulfuritalea sp. | reverse complement strand
CTTCTTCGACGACTTTCTGGTGGCGGCGCTGCACCGAGCAGTCGCGCTCGAACAGGTAGACGCAGTTGCCGTGGCGGTCGCCGAAAACCTGGATCTCGATATGGCGCGGGCGCTGCAGGTACTTCTCGATCAGCACGTGCTGGTCGCCGAAACTGGAGAGCGCCTCGCGCTTGCAGGAGGCCAGCGCATCGGCGAAGTCCTCGCTCCTGTCGACGGCGCGCATGCCCTTGCCGCCGCCGCCGGCCGCGGCCTTGATCAGCACCGGATAGCCGATCCCGTCGGCCTGCTGCCGGAGGAAATCCGGATCCTGGTTGTCGCCGTGATAGCCGGGGGTCAGCGGCACGCCGGCCTTCTCCATCAGCTTCTTGGCTTCCGACTTGGAACCCATGGCGCGAATCGCGGAGACCGGCGGGCCGATGAAGGCGATGCCGTTCCTTTCGCAGGCCTCGGCGAACTCTTCGTTCTCGGAGAGGAAGCCGTAGCCCGGATGCACGGCCTGGGCGCCGGTGGCCAGCGCCGCGGCGATGATCCTGTCGGCCACCAGATAGGATTCCTTGGGCGGCGGCGCGCCGATGCAGACGGCCTCGTCGGCCAGCCGCACATGGCGCGCGCCGGCATCGGCTTCCGAATACACCGCAACGGTGCGGATGCCCATGCGCCGCGCGGTCTTGATGACCCTGCAGGCGATTTCTCCCCGGTTGGCAATAAGGATCTTGTTGAACATGGTGTCAGTCCCGGGCGATCCAGTTGGGTTTGCGCTTCTCGAGGAAGGCCGTCATGCCTTCGCGGCCTTCTTCGCCGGCGCGCAGGCGCGTGATGCGTTGCGCGGTGTCTTCGATGACGGCCGGCGTGATCGGCTTCCATGCCACGGCCGAGATCAGCGCCTTGCACTCGGCCATTGCCCCCGGCGCGTTGTTCAGCAGCGCTTCGACGATCTCGCCGACGGCCTCGTCGAGCGCCTCGGCGTCGGTCACCAGTTCGTGGAGGAGGCCGATGCGGTAGGCCTCGGCAGCCGAGAAGCGTTCCGCCGTCAGCATGTAGCGCCGCGCATAGCGTTCGCCGATGGCCGCGACTACATGCGGGCTGATCACCGCGGGAATCAGGCCGAGCTTGACTTCGGTCAGCGAGAACTCGGCGTCGATGGTGCCGATCGCCACGTCGCAGCAGGCCACCAGGCCGACGCCGCCGCCGAAGGCCGCACCCTGGATGCGGGCGACGGTCGGCTTCGGACAATGCGACAGACGGCGCAGCATCTCGGCCAGCGCGCGCGCGTCGCGCAGGTTCTCGGGGTGAGAATAGTCCGCGGCGCGCTTCATCCAGTTGAGGTCGGCGCCGGCGCAAAAGCTCTTGCCGGTGCTAGAGAGCACCAGCACGCGCACGGCAGGATCGGCTCCCATCCGCTCGATGGCGGTGGACAGTTCGGCGATCAGCGCGTCGTCGAAGGCGTTGTGCCGCTCGGGACGATTGAGGGTGATGATGCCGACGCCGATGTCGACTTCGGTAATGATGTTGTTGTACATGAGTCCACCTTACATGCGGAACAGGCCGAACTTGGTCGGCAGGATGGGCGCGTTGAGCGACGCCGAAATTCCCAGGCTCAGGGTGCGCCGCGTCTGCGCCGGGTCGAGCACGCCGTCGTCCCAGATCCGGGCGGTGGCGTAATAGGGATGGCCCTGGGTTTCGTACTGGGCGCGGATAGGAGCGCGGAAGGCTTCCTCGTCTTCCTTGCTCCACTCCTTGCCGGCGGACTCCATGCCGTCGCGCTTGATGGTGGACAGGACCGAGGCGGCCTGTTCGCCGCCCATCACGCTGATCCGCGCGTTGGGCCACATCCAGAGCATGCGCGGGCTGTAGGCGCGGCCGCACATGCCGTAGTTGCCGGCACCGAATGAACCGCCGATGATCATGGTGAATTTCGGCACCTGCGCCGTCGCCACCGCGGTGACCATCTTCGCGCCGTCCTTGGCGATGCCGCTGTTCTCGTACTTGCGGCCGACCATGAAGCCGGTGATGTTCTGCAGGAACAGCAGCGGGATGCCGCGCTGGGCGCAGAGTTCGATGAAGTGCGCGCCCTTCTGCGCCGATTCGCCGAACAGGATGCCGTTGTTGGCGACGATGCCCAGCGGATAGCCGTGCAGCCGCGCGAAGCCGGTGACCAGCGTGGTGCCGTAGCGCGACTTGAATTCATCGAAGCGCGAGCCGTCGACCAGGCGCGCGATGACTTCGCGCACGTCGTAGGGCTTGCGCGTGTCGGACGGAATCACGCCCCAGAGTTCGGCCGGGTCGTAGAGCGGCTCTTCCGGCGCGGCGATGTCCAGCGAAACCGGCTTCTGCCAGTTGAGGTTGCCGACGATGCGGCGCGCGATGGACAACGCGTGATGATCGTTCTCCGCGAGGTGGTCGCAGACCCCGGAAATGCGCGTATGCACGTCGCCGCCGCCGAGATCCTCGGCGCTCACCACTTCGCCGGTGGCGGCCTTGACCAGCGGCGGGCCGCCGAGAAAGATCGTGCCCTGGTTCTTGACGATGATCGACTCGTCCGACATGGCCGGCATGTAGGCGCCGCCCGCGGTGCAGGAGCCCATGACGACGCCGATTTGCGGAATGCCGAGGGCCGACATGTTGGCCTGGTTGTAGAAGATGCGGCCGAAGTGGTCGCGATCGGGAAACACCTCGTCCTGCGTCGGCAGGTTGGCGCCGCCCGAATCGACCAGGTAGATGCAGGGCAGGCGATTCTGCAGCGCGATTTCCTGCGCGCGCAGATGCTTCTTCACCGTCAGCGGAAAGTAGGAGCCGCCCTTCACCGTCGCGTCGTTGGCGACGATCATGCATTCGACGCCCTTGACCCGGCCGATGCCGGTAACGACACCGGCCGAGGCCACGTCGCCGCTATACATGCCCATCGCGGCGAGGGCCGAGAACTCGAGGAAGGCCGCACCGGGATCGAGCAGGGCGTTGATGCGCTCGCGCGGCAGCAGCTTGCCGCGCGCCTTGTGCTTGGCCGCGGTCTCCGGCGAGCCGCCGCCCGAGACCGCGATGGTTTTCTCGCGCAGGTCGAGGACCAGCGCCGCCATCGCCGCGGCGTTGGCCTTGAACTCCTCGCTGCGCGTGTTGAGTTTCGATTTGATGACGCTCACTCAGAATCCCCCTGTAGCCAGCCACTTGTCGATTTGCGGCAGGCGGTCGACGCCCCAGAAGGGCTCGCCGTCCACCACGATGTAGGGTGCGCCGAACATGCCCTTGGCAATCGCGGCGTCGGTTTCCTGCTTGACGCGATCCTTGATTTCCGGGGTGGCGATGGCCGCCGCGAAGGCGTCGCGGTCGATGCCCAGTTGGCCGACGATTTCCAGCACCACCGGCAGCTCGCTGATGTCGCGGCCATCGACCCAGTAGGCGCGGAATACGGCATGGGCGAACTCGCGCGCCCTGGCGCAGTCCTGGCCATGCAGCCAGTAGTAGCCGCGCGCCGCCGCCAGCGTGGCGAGCGGGAACTTCGGCGGAAACTTGTAGGGTATGCCGAGGAAGCGCGCCGAACGGTCGAAGTCGCGCTTGCTGTAGTCGCCCTTGAGCGGGATGGTGATCAGGAGCGGCAGGCCCGAGGCCTTGAACGCGGCGCCGAGCATCATCGGCCGCCACTTGACCTTGCGCCCGTGCTTCGCCGCGAGATCGTCGATCAGTTCGCTGGCGAGGTAGGAATAGGGCGAGGAAAAATCGAACCAGAACTCGATGGGCTCTTTCGCGTCACTCATGATCAGCCTTTCGTTCCCCAGCCGGCCAGCGGATGGCCGGGCATCAGTTGGTAGGGATGCTGCCAGCCGGGCAGGCCGGCGATGCGTTGCGACCAGTCGCGGATATTCGGATAGTCGTTCCAGTCCACGCCGATTTCCTCGGGCCAGAAGACGTAGCCTGCCAGAGAAAAGTCGGCGATGGTGGGACGGCGGCCGACGACCCACTGGCGCCCGGCAAGGTGGGCGTCGAGGACTTTCCACGCGGCCTCGGCGCGGGTGCGGAACATGGCGATGATGGCCGGGTCGGTGGCCGGCACGAAATTGCGCAGGTAGCGCAGCGTCGCCGTGTAGCTGGTGAACTTGTGGTTGTCGAACAGCGTCCAGCGCAGGATCTCGCGCCGCTCGTCGTTGTCCTGCGGGCCGTAGGTGCCCAGCGCCTCGGCCAGGTAGTCGAGGATGACGCCGGACTGCGACCAGGTCCGGCCGCGATGTTCGAGCAGCGGCACCTCGCCCATGACGTTCAGCGCCCGGTACTCCGGCGTGCGCGTCGCGCCGTGGAAGAAATCGACGAAGCGCGGCTCCCAGTCGGCGCCGCTAACGGCCAGCATCAGGGCCGGCTTGTAGGCGTTGCCGGACTGGGCGAAGCAGTGCAGGGTGTATTCGGCCATGACCTCTCCTAGGCAGACAGTGAACGCCCTATTACCAGGCGCTGGATGTCCGAGGCGCCTTCGTAGATCTGGCAAACGCGCACGTCGCGATAAATGCGCTCGACCGGGAAGTCGCTGACGTAGCCGTAGCCGCCGTGGATCTGGATCGCGTCGGAGCAGAC
>DAIOGL010000234.1:0-4590 GCA_036745235.1 Sulfuritalea sp. | reverse complement strand
TGGCCCGCGTCGATGCGGCCTTGCGGCGCGCCAAGGAAGACGGGCGCGACCGGGTCGAAATCGCGGGCTGACTAGCCCGTTCCACCCACGGTCAGTCCGTCGATGCGCACCGTCGGCTGGCCGACGCCGACCGGCACGCTCTGGCCTTCCTTGCCGCAGGTGCCGACGCCCGAATCGAGCGCCATGTCGTTGCCGATCATGGAGACGCGGTTCATCGCGTCGGGGCCGTTGCCGATCAGCGTGGCGCCCTTGACCGGTGTGGTGATCCTGCCGTTTTCGATCAGGTAGGCCTCGGCCGTCGAAAAGACGAACTTGCCGCTGGTGATATCCACCTGTCCGCCGCCGAAGTTGGCCGCATAGATGCCTTTCTTCACCGACTTGATGATTTCCTCGGGATCGTGGCTGCCGTTGAGCATCGTGGTGTTGGTCATGCGCGGCAGCGGCAGATGGGCAAAGGACTCGCGGCGCGCATTGCCGGTGATGGGCACGCCCATCAGCCGGGCATTCAACGTGTCCTGCAGATAGCGGACGAGAATGCCGTCTTCGATCAGCACGGTGCGCTGCGTCGGGTTGCCTTCGTCGTCGATGGTCAGCGATCCGCGGCGGTCTGCAATCGTGCCGTCGTCGACCACGGTCACGCCTTTCGCTGCGACGCGCTGGCCGATGCGCCCGGCGAAGGTCGAACTGCCCTTGCGGTTGAAGTCGCCCTCCAGGCCGTGGCCGACGGCTTCGTGCAGCAGGATGCCGGGCCAGCCGGGGCCGAGCACCACGGTCATTTCGCCGGCTGGAGCAGGCTTCGCGGCAAGATTGACGCTGGCCTGATGCACCGCGCGGCTGGCATAGTCGTGCAATACGGCGTCGGTGAAATAGGCGTAATCGAAGCGTCCGCCGCCGCCCGATGAGCCCTGTTCGCGCCTGCCCTTTTCTTCCATGATCACGGAAATCGAAATGCGCACCAGCGGCCGCACGTCGGCTGCCATCTGGCCGTCGGCGCGGGCCACCAGCACGACTTCCCAGGTGCCGGCGATGCTGGCCATGACTTCCTTGACGCGCGGGTCGGCGGCGCGCGCCATGGCTTCGAGGCGCTCCAGCAGCCTGACCTTGGCCGCGTCGTCGAGCGAGGCGATGGGATCGTTGCCGGCATACAGCGGCGCCGGCTGCATGCTCCGGCGCAGCAGCGGCGCCAGGCGCTGGGCACCTGCCGCGGCAATCGCACGGGTGGTGTTGGCGGCGGCCTTGAGCGCCTCCAGGCTGATGTCGTCGGAATAGGCAAAGGCGGTTTTCTCGCCCGCGATCGCGCGCACGCCGACGCCCTGTTCGATATTGAAGCTGCCCGACTTGACGATGCCTTCTTCGAGGCTCCATGCCTCGGAGCGGGCGTACTGGAAATACAGGTCGGCGTAATCGACGTGATTGCCGAACAGCTGGCCGAACACGCGTTCGAGCATGTGCGGTGCCAGGCCGTGGGGCTTGAGCAGGACCTGTTCGGCGACCTCGAAGTGGGGAATGGGGCTGGCGGGAGCGTTCATGGCTTTCCTAAAGAATTGCTACAGTATGCGGTGTTTCAGGGCGGGAAGGCTGGCCCTTATGTCGACCAGGCGTTGCCGGTTCAGTTCGGCAATGACCACGCCTTCGCCTTTGTCCATGCGCGCCAGCACCTCGCCCCACGGGTCGATGACCATGCTGTTGCCGTGGGTCATGCGTCCGTTCGGATGTTGGCCGCCTTGCGCCGCAGCCAGAACATAGCACTGGTTTTCAACGGCGCGGGCGCGCAGCAGCATTTCCCAGTGGGCACGCCCGGTAGTTTCCGTGAAGGCGGCCGGCAGCACCAGCAGATCGAGCTCGCCCATGGCGCGGAAAAGCTCCGGAAAGCGCAGGTCGTAGCAGATGGCGATGCCGACACGCCCGAACGGCGAGTCGAAGCTCACCAGCTGATCGCCGCGTTCGATGGTGGCAGACTCGTCGTAGGCTTCGTCGCCCTTCCTGAAGCCGAACAGGTGAATCTTGTCGTAGCGCGCGATACGCCTGCCCCGGGGATCGAACACGAGGCAGGCGTTGCGCAGCTTGGCCGGGTCATCCGCCTGCAGCGGTATCGAGCCGCCGACCAGCCACAAGTCGTGCTTTCGCGCAGCAGCGGCGAGAAAGTCCTGGATCGGACCGCCGCCATCCGCCTCGCGCGCCGCCAGCCGGTCGGCGTCGGTGGCGCCGATCAGCGGAAAGTACTCGGGCAGGGCGACGAGTTGCGCGCCCGCTGCCGCCGCCTCGGCGATCAGTCGGCCGGCGGTGGCCAGATTCGGCGTCACGTCCGGCCCTGAAATCATCTGCACTGCGGCGATCTTCATGGCTTGCCGCCGGGCCGCCCCAAGGCAGCCGCTCCAAGACCCTGCGAGCGCAGTGAGCCAAAGTCACCCCTTTTCTCGGAAAAGGGGGCGGGGGATATGTCGTTCATTTTCTTTCCTCCACGGCTTTCGGTTGCGTCTGCCCCAGCTTTTCCACCTTCGGATCGGCCCAGCTGCCGGTCACGCTGTATTCGAAGGCGAAGGCCTGATCGAGGGGGTCCCTGAGGATCTTCTGCGCCGCCCAGACGACTGCGCCGGCAATCGGATTGGCAATCATCGTTCCCACCGCAATCGATTCGCCGACTGCAGGCTGCACGCGCACCTTGAGGTTTTGTGTTTCTGTGCCGAGATTGACCGTGCCGTTCATCAACACTTTGGCCGACGGGCCCTGGATCTGCAGGTCCCTGGTTTCCATCACGCCGCGGGCGACCGCAAACTGGCCGCCGATCTTGTCGAAGGCAAAGCCTTCGCTGAAGACGTCGCGAAAATCCAGCGTGATGCGGCGCGGCAGGGACTGCAGGCTGAGAATTCCGAGCAGGCGGCCGACGCCGGGCTCGAGCTTGTTGAACTGACCGCCGGTCGCGGTGAGGCTGAAGTTGCCGCCGAGGGTCGGGTAGTCGATCGTGAAAGGCGAGCCCTTCCATGACAGATTGCCGGAGAGATCGGCGCTGCCGCGCCGCACAGTATCCGGGTAGCCGATGCGCGCCAGCAGTTTCTCGATGCTCCTGGCGCCGAGCTTGAAGTCGATGCGGGTATCGGGCTGGGTCGGGCTGGGCCGCCAGCGACCGGTGGCCTCCAGCGTGCCGTCGTCGTTCTTCACGTCGACCCTGGTGTTCCAGTAGCCCTCGCGGTTTTCGGCGGCGATGCGCACGCTGCCGAGCGCCCGATCCTTGAACGACAGCTGGTCCACCGCGATGTCGAGTGCGGGAATCCGGTCGATGACCTCGGTGGCCTTCGCCTGAAGGACTTCCGGCGTCGCGACGGCTTCCGGAATCGAAAACTGGGCGATGCGCCCATACAGCTTGCCGCCGCCGGCACTGTTCCATTCGAAGTTGCCCGCCAGTTCGCGGCTCTTCAGGTCGAAGCGTGTGGCGGGTGCGCCTTCGGACCGGTTGCCGCTGATGCGCACGTCGTGGAAATGTTTATCCAGGAGGGTCAGCTCGGTCGTACGCAGGTCGAGCTGCATCGCAGGCAGCGGCGGCAGCGTCGATTCGCCTTGAGCCGCGCCGTTGCCCTGAAGCAGCTTGCGCCAGAAGTCCGCGTTGATGCGCGGCAGATTCACGGCTACCAGCAGGTTGCGCTCGGGCGGGGTGGCGCTGACATCGCCGACCGCCAGCAGGCCGCGAGTGACCGCCGGCGGGCTACTGTCGTGACGGCGCACCAGATGAAGGCGCAGGGCGCGACCGAGGCTGAGGTCGAGCATGTCCTGCGCTATTCCGGGCGTTATGCTTCCGGCGGCGCCAGGAGCGGTCTCCCTCGCGGACGGCGCTCGCGCTGCGGCGCCGCCGGTTCGGGCGCCTGCTCGCGGGGCGACTTCGGGCGGCGGCTTGCGTTCGAAGCTGAAGGCCAGTGCGTCGGTGGCTGTCTTGTTGAAGGGCTCCGGCAGGCTCGATGAAAGTCCGATGAGATTCGAGCTCAGCTTCACTTCCGCGGATTTCTTCTTCACCCGCACGATGCCGGTCCATTTCGCGCTGCCCGCCAGATGATCCAGCACCGGATGGGCAAACTGTCGTCGCAGCGTGGCGATGCTGACTTCCCCGCTGGCATTGACCTGGACATTGCCGTCGCCCGCTGTGCGCAGGTCGACATTCAGCGGCGTGCCGAGCAGGGTGCCGCGAATGCCGCGTGCCTCGAGATGACTGGCGGAAAAATGCAAGGTGCCGCGAACGTCGGCCAGAGGCGCGAGGTCGCTGTCGACCGTCAGGCGATTGCCGTCGAAGCGATAGCTCCCGTCGATGCCGGAATTGCTCAACTGGCGCAAAGGCAGCCTGAGCTTGAGGTCGAGTTCGCCGCTGCCTTCCGCCTTCATCTCTTCGGTGAAATGATCGATGCGCTCGCCAACCGGGCTGGCCTCGATGAAGCGCAGGAAGTCCGCCGTCGGTCCTGCGGCCTTGCCGGTCACGGTGAGCAGTTCGTCCGCCTGCTCGATATCGGCAATCTCGGCGCGCACCTCACGCAAGCCGACGCCGAAGATCCTGCCGCTCTTGCCGGTAATCAGCATGCGCTGGCCCGCGAAGAGTAATTCGCCCTC
>DAIOGL010000233.1:0-4597 GCA_036745235.1 Sulfuritalea sp. | reverse complement strand
GGCGAGACGCGCGGCATCCACCGTTCGGACCGGATCGCCCGCATGTTGCCGGCCGAGGCCATGCTGCTCGGCCACCCGCGCCTGCGCCTGGTGTGGCATGCGCGGCGGGCCGAGCGCACGCTATTGAGCTACGAAGACGACGACCGCATGACGGAAGTGCGCCTGCACCAGTCGCTGGTGTCGCAGCCGCGCCCCGGTCCGCAGGCCGGCAAGCGGCTGGAACTGGGCCCGATCCTGGTCTGCGTCGACACCTCGGGCTCGATGCAGGGCGGCGCCGAAGCGGTGGCCAAGGCCGTGGTGCTGGAAGCCATGCGCACGGCTCATGCCCAGCGGCGCGCCTGCCATGTCGTCGCCTTTGGCGGCCCCGAGGAACTGGTCGAGATGGAGCTCGGCGTCGACAGAACGGGAATCCAGCGCGCCACGGACTTTCTCGGGAAAGGGTTTCATGGCGGCACCGACATCTGCGGCCCGCTCGAGCGTGTGATCGCCAAACTCGAAGACCGGCGCTGGCAGCTCGCCGACCTGCTGATCGCCACCGACGGCGAGTTCGGCGCGACGCCGGACATGGCGGCCCGCCTCGCCGCCGTCAAGCGCGATCTCGGGCTGCGCGTGCAGGGTGTGCTGATCGCCGACCGCGAAACCGTGGGCCTGCTCGAAGTGGCCGACAGCATTTACCCGGTGCGCGACTGGCGCCGCTATGGCGGCTCGAATGTCGATTCGCCGATTCATTCCGAGCGCCTGACTGCCTTGTATTTTCCGGGCGCCTTGCGCAATGCGGCCAACCAGAAGGGAACGGTTTCCGGCACATCCGCCTCCGCGGCGCTGCGGGACGGCCGGCACCGGGGCGACCCCGCCGGCGAGGCAGAAGACGGGCCATGACTTTCGCCGCGGAGTATCTCGCGCAACTCGAGGCATTCGCCTCGCACGGCCCCCTGCCGCGCGTGCGCGCCCTGCACCTGCCGCCGGCGCAAGCGGCGGACGACACCAAGGGCGAGTTCTGCGCACTCGAGCTGGAGGACGGATCGCTCGGCCTGTCCTACGTGCTGTTCGACGACACGCTGGCGCGCCTGCACCATGGTGCCGACGGCCTCGGCCTCGCCGGCGCCGACGCCCTGGCGGTGGCTCGCCGTTATGCCGGCGCCGACTCTTTCGGCAAGACCATCGGCTTTGCTGCCGCCAATGCGCTGACGCGCTGCCTGTTCGACCGGGCCGGGTTTCGCCCCGAGGACAGCCCGGATTCGATCGGCCGGATGAACCCGCAACCGGGCGAGCAGATCGGCATGATCGGCCTGTTCAGACCACTGCTGAAACGGATTCTGGAGAGCGGTGCGCAGCTCACGGTGGTCGAATTGAAGGCGGAACTGGCCGGCGACGCCGGGGGCTACCGCGTGACGCTGGACGCGGACGAACTCGCCGCCTGCAGCAAGGTGGTATCGACCAGCACCCTGCTGCTCAACGACACGCTCGACCGCATGCTCGACTGCTGCCGCAACGCGAAGTGGTTCGCCATGGTCGGCCCGAGCGCCGGCTGCCTGCCCGACGCGCTGTTCGCCCGCGGCGTGACGCTGCTGGGCGGCAGCTGGATCGGGGACCGGCAGGGCTTCATCGCCGCGCTGAAAAGCGGCGAGTCGCGCAGCGAGTTCGCCGGCAAGTTCGTGCTGACGGCGGAAAGCTATCCGGGCTTCGATGCACTTCTGGCGCGGGCCGGCGGCCGCGAGGCATTGCGGCAGTAGGGTTATCGCGCAAAATTCGCCGTGTCGCCGGCGCCGACTCTTGAGCAAAGGCGCGGTACACTGCCTGCTCGATTTGCAGCGACCCTTCCATGAACGACATCCCCCGCATCAACCTCGGCCTGGCCGCCGTGCTCGATCTCTGCGATCCGCAGCTGGCAAGCCGCTTCGACGACAGTTTCGTCCGCAGCCTGCCGGCCGACCCGCTGCAGCAAGACTTCCCGCGTCCGGTGCGCAACGCCTGCTACAGCCGGGTCAAACCGACGCCGGTCGCGGCGCCCGAATTGCTCGCCTGGGCCGACGCGGTCGGTGGTCAACTCGGCATAGCGCGTCCGGTATCGGCGACCGGCCCCGCGGCGGATGTGCTCGGCGGCAATCGCGTACTGCCGGGCATGCAGCCCTATGCCGCACGTTACGGCGGGCACCAGTTCGGCAACTGGGCCGGCCAGCTCGGCGACGGCCGGGCGATGACGCTGACCGAGGTGATCGGCCCGGACGGCCGCCGCCGCGAGCTGCAGCTCAAGGGCGCCGGCCGCACGCCCTACTCGCGCCGGGCCGACGGCCGCGCGGTGCTGCGCTCCTCGGTGCGCGAATTCCTTTGCAGCGAGGCGATGCACTACCTCGGCGTGCCGACGACGCGGGCGCTGAGCCTGGTCGCCACCGGCGAGCCCGTGGAGCGCGACATGTTCTACGACGGCAATGCGCAGGACGAGCCCGGCGCCATCGTCTGCCGCGTCGCTCCTTCCTTCGTCCGCTTCGGCAACTTCGAAATCCTCACCTGGAACGACGAGCTGGATGAACTCAGGCGGCTCGCCGATTACGTCATCACGACCCACTATCCCGAACTCGGCGAACCTTCGCCCGAAGTCTATGCACGCTGGTTCGAGGAAATCTGCCGCCGTACCGCGGTGATGGTCGCCGACTGGATGCGCGTCGGCTTCGTCCATGGCGTGATGAATACCGACAACATGTCCATCCTCGGCCTGACCATCGATTACGGCCCCTACGGCTGGCTGGAAGGCTACGACCTGGGCTGGACGCCGAACACCACCGACGCCACCGGCCGCCGCTACTGCTACGGCCGCCAGCCGGAGATCGCGCAGTGGAACCTGCTGCGCCTTGCCGGCGCGCTGTCGCCGCTGATCCCCGACCGCGCCGACCTGGAAGCCGGCATCGACACCTACGGCCGGGTCTATGGCGAATGCTCGCAGCGCATCATGGGCGACAAGCTCGGCCTGCTCGAGTTCGCCGACGGCGACGACGCGCTGGTGGAAGACCTGGTCGCCGCACTGCATGGCGCCGAAACCGACATGACGTTGTTTTTCCGCGGGCTCGCCGGGGTGCCGGTCGCCGCGGCGGATGACGCGGCGCTGATGGCGCCGCTGCGTGCCGCCTTCTACGACGACAGCGACGGCGCGCACCTGCTCGACTGGCTGCGCCGCTACGCCGAACGCGTGCGCCGCGACGGGCAAGACCCCGCGGCGCGACGGGCACGGATGAACCGGACCAACCCGAAGTACGTACCGCGCAACTATCTGGCACAACTGGCCATCGATGCGCTGGCCGCGGGCGATGCGTCGGGACTCGAGCGCCTGCTCGCGGTGCTCGAACATCCCTACGACGAGCAGCCGCAACACGAGGATCTGGCAGCGCGCCGGCCCGAGTGGGCACGCCACAAGGCGGGCTGCTCGGCGCTGTCCTGCAGCTCCTGAGGGAACTCACCGGGCCGGCCCGGAACGTCTTCGGCCCGACGTAAACGGCGAAAAGCCCATTCGGCATATCCGCCGGAACGGGCTTTTCGCTTAACTCTTTAGCGGCATTTGTAATGCGCCCGCAAGCTGTAACTCAAATCGGCGCTGCCCATCAGGGCTGGAGCCCGGAAGACTCCTGGTCAAAGGGTGAAACGCTACATCGCGGACGTTTTTTCAGCGCTAGGTACCCCCTCGAAGATCCCTTCCAACCGAAGGCGATTTCACTCTATGCCTCGCCAAAGGCAATGTCAATTCGGCACCGCACCATCCGCAGGATGACCCGATATCCGCGCCCCGATTGGGAGTACCATCTTCCGCGGCCAATCGCCTAAATGCGACCATGCCGGCAGATTTCGGACAGGGTGCCACCGGCGCCGGCAGGGTTGTGCTTGCAGCCGCAACTTTCACTTTCAGGAGAACTCAAATGGCCAAGGGACAAATGCGCAGCAATCGCGAACAGAAGAAACCCAAGAAGGACAAGACCAAGCCGGCCGTGCCGGCCCTGCCGTTTGGCGGTGCGAAGGGAAATTCGTCGACGCCGACGCCGATCAAGAAGTAGCGTCCCGTCCCGGGCGGCCCGGCCTCAAGGGATCAGCGACTGGCACAGGTCGTGGATCGCACGGGCGGTGACGAAGTGCTCATCGAGATAGGGGTTGTATTCGACGATTTCCACCGCCAGCAGCCTTTCGTCGCCGTGCGCCAGCGCCAGCGCATCGGTCAGGTCCGCCCGCAGCAGGCCGCCGGGAACCGGCGTGCCGACGCCCGGCCCCTCGGCGGGATCGAGCGCATCCAGGTCGATGCTGATGCCATAGGCTTGCGTGTGTTCGCAGACGCGGCGCAAGGCCTCGGCGAACACCTCGGACAAGCCGCGCTGCCGGACCTCGTGCATGAAATAGACGCGCACCCCGAGTTGCCGCAACAGTGCGGCCTCCTCCGATTCGAAGCTGCGCACCCCGATCAGGCAGACATCTTCGGGCAGGAGCTTCGGGCCATCGCCGGCAACGCCGGTCAGGCGCGGATCGCCGTGTCCGAGCAGGCTGGCCAGCGGCATGCCGTGGACATGATGGGTCTGGCTGGTGGCCACGGTGTGGCTGTCCATGTGGGCGTCGATCCAGA
>DAIOGL010000232.1:0-4601 GCA_036745235.1 Sulfuritalea sp. | reverse complement strand
GGCCTCGCCGACGACGTGCTGCGCGCGGTGCTGACCTCGGCCGGCGGCTACGACTGGTGCGTCACCGAGTTCGTCCGCGTCACCACCACGCTGATGCCGCATTCCCTGTTCACGCGCCTCTCCCCTGAACTGAAGAACGGCTCCCGCACCGCGAACGGCACGCCGGTACGCATCCAGCTGCTGGGTTCCAACCCGGAGATGATGGCCGCCAATGCCGCCCATCTGGCGCTGCTGAATCCCGCCGGCATCGACCTCAATTTCGGCTGCCCGACGCCGCTGGTGAATCGCAATCGCGGCGGCGCCGCGCTGCTCGACGAGCCCGAGCTGCTGCAGCGCATCGCCGCGGCGGTGCGCGCGGCCGTGCCGCAGGCGATCCCGGTGACGGCGAAGATGCGCCTCGGCATCGAGGACACCGGCCGCGCGCTCGACTGCGCGCTGGCGCTGGAAGCCGGCGGCATGCAGGAACTGGTGGTGCATGCGCGCACCAAGGCCGACGGCTACCGGCCGCTGGTGCGCTGGGAATGGGTGGCGCGCATCCGCGAGGCGGTGAAGCTGCCGGTCATCGCCAACGGCGAGGTGTGGAACGTCGCCGATTACCGCCGGATCTGCGCCGCCACCGGCTGCGCCGACGTCATGCTGGGCCGCGGTGCGGTGGCCGATCCGCTGCTGGCGCGGCGCATCCGCGAGAACGGCGGCGACCACGCCGACACAGGCGACTGGGAGACCCTCAAGGCCATGATTGCGGAATTCTGGCAGCGGGTGCAGGCGAAGCTGCCGCCGCACCAGTCGCCCGGCCGCCTCAAGCAGTGGCTGGGCCTCATGCAGCGCAGCTATCCCGAGGCGGAAGTGCTCTACGGCGAACTGCGCGAGGCGCGCAAGGCGCCGGAAATCAGCCTGGTGCTCGAGCGCTGCGGCATGGGGCCGGAAAGCCCGCAGGCTGCCTTGCAGCCGGCGCAGGCGTAGCAGACTGGTTTCGGAGGAACGGCCGGTCGCGCCGGGAGCGGGTTTCCATCCGCTTCACTTCTCGACAATCAATGCTGTAAGGAATTCCGGGCCGCGCCGACTACTGGCACAGCAGGATCGAAATCCTCGAGCGCCTGCAAGCAAACGCCCCATCCAACCCACTGATCCAAGGAGATCTACCATGAACAAGACCATGACCGCCGCATCCCTCGCCCTGGCCCTCGGCGCCGCCCTGACTGTCGCTGCCGCGCCGGCTGCCGCCGCGGACGACAAGATGTCCATGGACAAGGAGCACTGCTACGGCGTGGCCCTCAAGGGCAAGAACGATTGCAAGGCCGGCGCCGGAACGACCTGTGCCGGAACGTCGAAGACGGATCACCAGGCCAATGCCTTCCTGGCCGTCCCCAAGGGCACCTGCGAAAAGACCATGTCGAAGACCTCGCCGACGGGTTATGGCCAGCTCAAGGAGTTCAAGCCCAAGATGGCCGGCTGAGTCGGTCGCTGACGCGAAGCGCCGACCATGAACGCACCTGCCCCTTCCGTGCCGGACACTGTCGGCGCTGCCCCCCGGGGCCTGCCTGCCCGGGGCGGCGTCGGCCTCAAACCGGAGCATTTCCGGGAGATCCTCGCCACCGCGCCGGACGTCGGGTTTTTCGAGATCCACGCCGAAAACTACATGGTGGACGGCGGCCCTTTCCATCACTTTCTGGGCCGCATCCGCGAACGCCATCCGCTGTCGATCCACGGTGTCGGGCTGTCCATCGGCGGCGAGTCTCCGCTCGATGCGGATCATCTCGACCGGCTGGCCGTGCTGCTCGCCCGCTACCAGCCCGAGTCCTTTTCCGAGCATCTCGCCTGGGCCAGCCACGGCGGCGTCTTCCTCAACGATCTGCTGCCGGTTCCGTATCACGCCGGCACCCTGGCACGCGTCTGCGACCACGTCGATCAGGTGCAGCATCGCCTGCGGCGCCGCATGCTGCTGGAGAATCCCGCGACCTACGTCGAATTCGCCGCGTCGACGCTGGCGGAAACCGAATTCATCGCCGAGGTCGTGCGCCGCACCGGCTGCGGCCTGCTGCTCGACGTCAACAATGTCCATGTCGCGTGCGTCAACCATCACCGCGACCCTTACGCCTACATCGATTCGCTGCCGGCGGCTGCCGTCGGGCAGATTCATCTCGCGGGCTTTGCGCAAGACGTCGACGCGGCGGGCGATCCGCTGCTGATCGACAGCCACGGCGCGCCGGTGGCGCAGGCCGTCTGGGACCTCTACCGCCACGCGCTGGCCCGCGTGGGGCCGGTGCCGACCCTGATCGAGCGCGACAGCGACATCCCGGCCTTTCCCGTGCTGCTCGCCGAGGCGCACCGGGCCGAGAGATTGATGCGCGAAGCGGCGGCGCCGATGGGCGCAGAACGTCTCCCGTGCGAGGCGTGCGCGTGAGCGAACAGCAGATCTTTGCCGATGCCCTGCTGGCTGCCGGGCCGATCTGCCCGCCGGGTCTCACGACCTGGAACGGCTCCGATCCGGGACGCCGCTTCGCGATATACCGCAACAATGTCATCGTCTCGCTGATCGATGCGCTGGCCGACACCTGCCCGGTGACGCAGCAACTGGTCGGCGAGGAATTCTTCCGCGCCATGGCCCGCCTGTTCGTTCAGGAAAATCCGCCGCGCTCGCGCATCCTGGCTTTCTACGGCGAGGGATTCGCGGAGCTCATCGCGGCGTTTGCGCCGGCGGCCGCTGTTCCCTATCTGGCGGATGTGGCGCGGCTCGAAATGCTGCGCGTCTCGGCCTACCACGCTGCCGATGCCGTGCCGCTGGCAGCGGAGGACATCGCCCGCCGGCTGGAGGACGTTACCGCGCTGCCCGCGGCGCGAATCGGCTTGCACCCGTCGCTCGCGGTCTTGCGTTCCGGCCATGCGGTGGTTTCGCTTTGGGCGGCGCACCAGGCGGCCGATGTCGCGGGGGCGCTGGCCGCGGTCGATCCCGATGTGGCGGAGGCGGCCCTGGTGCTGCGCGCCGAGCTCGAGGTGGAAATCTCCCGCATCCCGGAAGGCGCGGCGATATTCATCACGCATCTGCGGCAAGGCGCCGCCTTCGGCCACGCGGCGGAACTGGCCTCGGCCGCCGATCCCGCATTCGATCTGGGCGCGACGCTGGGGCTGCTGATCCATCGCGGCGCCATCACTGCCATGACCATCCCGGGGAGTGCGACATCATGAACACGAACACCATCGTCACCACGCCGCACCGCGTTACTGCGTCCCGGCTGGAAGGTCCGGTCCGGACGCTGACCGGCCTTCTTGCCCGCATCCCGGATTCCCTGATTGCGTTCGTCGGCCGCTTTTCCATCGCGGCGGTGTTCTGGAAATCCGGACAGACCAAGATCCAGGGCTTCGCAGTGGACATCGTCAGCGGCGAGTTTCAGTTCGGCGTGCCGCGGCTGTCCGACTCGGTCGTCGCGCTGTTCCGCGACGAATACCGCCTGCCGCTCGTGCCGCCCGAAGTCGCGGCGCCGCTGGCGGCCTTCGCCGAGCACCTGTTTCCGCTGTTGATCCTGCTCGGCCTGGCGACCCGCTTCTCCGCCGTCGCCTTGCTGGTCATGACGATGACGATCCAGCTTCTGGTTTATCCCGACGCCTATCCGACGCACGGCGTCTGGGCCACCGTCCTGCTGTTCCTCATCGCCAAGGGGGCCGGAACATTTTCCCTGGATCACCTGATCGCGCGTCGCTTCGATCCAAAGCCGTAGCGAACGCCTCGGCCTCGGATGCGAGGCGCAGTAGCTATACTCTGCGCCGGCGGCAATCCAACCCCTGAACCCTGGAGAACTCATGTCTGACTCGATTACCGGCGGTTGCCTGTGCGGAAAAATCCGCTACACGGTGAGCCAGCCGCTGCAGAACATCATTGCCTGTCATTGCACGCACTGTCAGAAGGCGTCGGGCGCCGGTGCGAGCCATAACGCCGTCGTGCCCCTGAGCGCCGTAAGCTTTGCCTCCGGTGCGCCCAAGCTCTACGAGGATATCGCGCAGAGCGGAAACATCCTGAAGCGGTTTTTCTGCGGCGACTGCGGCTCGCCGATCTACAGCCAGAGAGAAAAGGTGCCGGACATGATCGTGCTCAAGGTCGGCACCCTCGACGACTCGGCCGACATGAAGCTGATCATGAACATATGGACGGGCAGCGCCCAGCCATGGATGCCCATGGACCCTGCAACCGAATGTCATCCCGGGAACCGGCCCGTCAAGGCCTAGTGCCTCCGCTGCTGGCACTTGCCCGGCCCTGCGGCCGCAGGGGGCCGGGGATCAGGCCGCTGCGGTCGCGGTAACGGCGGTGCGGTCGCAATGATCGGCGATGGCCTGCGCCAGGCGCGGCATCAATGCGGCGGGGAAGTCGTGGCCCATGCCCTCGATCACCAGCAGTGACGCGCCGGGAATGTGCTGTGCGGTGTCGCGGCCGGCTTCGACCGGCACCAGCGGATCGGCGGCGCCGTGGATCACCAGGGTCGGCGCGGTGATGGTGCGCAGCAGCTTGCGCCGGTCGCCGGAGGCGATGATGGCCAGCAACTGGCGCGCGGTGCCGGCCGGCTCGTAGGCGCGGCGCACGCTGTGGCCGATGCGGTCGCGCAGTTCCT
>DAIOGL010000231.1:0-4611 GCA_036745235.1 Sulfuritalea sp. | reverse complement strand
CCACCTCCAGTTTCAGGTCGGGGACTTCGATCTTGAGGCGCGCCTGCATCGCGGGCGTCGCGCTCGCCGTACCGTCGGCGCCGACTCTCAGCACCGCGTCGACGCCGAGTTTTTTGGCCATGCCGCGCCAGTCGCGGCCGGCGATGAAGACCGGTTTCGACAGCGCGTCGGAGCGCATGCCCGTGCTTGCGCCGGGTGCGATCAGCACCGTCACCGCCTGCGTGGCGTCTGCCGGAAAGCCCGTGCGCGGATCGAGCAGGTGGCAGTAGCGGCGTCCGTCCACCTCGAAGTAGCGGTGATAGTCGCCCGAGGTGCCGATGGCTTCGCCGTCGCGCAGTTCGAGCGTGGCCAGCGGCGCGCCGCCGACTCCCTGCGGCCGCGGGTGCTGGATGCCGATGCGCCAGGGCGTGCCGGCCGCATCGCGCGTGCCCAGTGCCATGACGTTGCCGCCGATGTTGATCAGGGCGTTGGCGACGCCGTCCTGCTTGAGCGAGGCCGCCGCGCGATCGAGCGCGACGCCCTTCAGATAGCCGCCGAAGTCGATGGCGACGCTCCTGTTGCGGCTGCTGACGCGATTGCCGTCCACGCGCAGGTCGGCGATCGAGGGATGCTGCGCCACCAGCGCCTTGACCGCGGCGATATCGGGCAGGCGCGGCTGGATGTCGTCGGTATGAAAGCCCCACAGCGCGATCAGGCGGCCTATGCCGGGATCGAACAAGTGGTCGCCCGCGGCGGCGACGGCCTGTGCCTCGCGGATGTAGCCGGCGAACTCGGCCGTGACTTCCTGCGGGCGCCCGGCGGCGATCGCGTCATTCAGCGCCGACAGCTCGGAAGGCTGCCAGGCGTGGTAAGTGCGATGCAGCCGGTCGAATTCCTGCAGCACGCGACTGCCCGCGGCGCGCGCCTGCGCTTCGGGCACGCCCGCGATCAGCAGTTCGACGCGGGTGCCGAAGACGTAGGACTCCTGCCGCCAGGGCGCCGGCTGCCCGCAGCCTGCGAGCAGCCATGCCGCGGCGAGCAGGGTCAGGAGCCGGAGGACGTTCGGCACTCCCTTTCCAGGGCGTCGATGGCCATTGCGGCCACGTCGAATTTCATCTGCTGGGTGATCTCGACGAAGCAGGTCGGGCTGGTGACATTGATCTCGGTGAGGCAGTCGCCGATCACGTCGAGGCCGACGATCAGGAGGCCGCGCGCCCAGAGAGTCGGCGCCAGCGCCTCGGCGATTTCGCGGTCGCGGCCGAGCAGCGGCCGCGCCACGCCCTTGCCGCCGGCGGCGAGGTTGCCGCGCGATTCGCCGGGCTTGGGAATGCGCGCCAGGCAGTAGGGCACCGGCTCGCCGGCGATCAGCAGGATGCGCTTGTCGCCCTGGGCGATGGCCGGCAGGTAGCGCTGGGCCATGATGCTGCGCGCGCCGAAGTGCGTCAGGGTTTCGACGATGACGTTGCGATTGCTGTCGTCCTTCAGGACGCGGAAGATGCTGCTGCCGCCCATGCCGTCGAGCGGCTTGAGGATCACGTCGCCCAGCTCGTCGATGAAGGCGTGGATGTCGACCGGATCGCGGGCGATCAGCGTGGTCGGCGTGTATTGCGGGAATTCGGTGATCGCCACCTTCTCCGAATGGTCGCGGATCGCCCGCGGCCGGTTCCAGATCCGCGCGCCCTCGGCCTCGGCGCGTTCCAGCAGCCAGGTGGCGGTGATGTACTCGAAATCGAAGGGCGGGTCCTGGCGCATCAGCACGGCATCGTAGGCAGTCAGCGGCGCCAGCACCTCCTCCACTACGGCGAACCAGGGCTCGTCCTGCGCGGTAAGGGCAAGCTTCTGCGCGCGCGCGGCGACGCAGGCATCGCTCCATGTCAGGGCAGGGCGGTGGATGGCCCAGACCTCGTGGCCGCGCCTCGCCGCCGTGCGCATCATCGCCACGCTCGAATCCTTGTAGGCCTTGAGGCTTTCGAGGGGGTCGAGAATGAACGCGAATTTCATGATCTACTCTTGCGGCGCGGCGCGCTCGAGCTCGAGCGAAGCGGCCAGCATCGCCAGCCTCGCCACGACGCCATAGGCATAGAAGCGGTTGGGCGGCGCGTCGGGGTCGAGCTGGGCGTCGGGCAGGGTGCAGCCGGTCTGGAAGGCCAGCGGCTTGAAGGTCATGCCGGGCGCATTGAGGTTCTCGTCGATGCCGCGCGCGGTGTTGACGCGGTAGAAGCCGCCGACCACGTAGCGGTCGATCATGTACACCACCGGCTCGGCGGTGCCTTCGTCGACCCGCTCGAAAGTCGGCACGCCCTCCTGGATGATCACCTCGGTCACCGCCATGCCTTCCTTGATCACCGCCATCTTGTTGCGCTGCTTGCGGTTGAGGTTCTTCACCTCGCTGGCGTCCTTCACCGTCATGATGCCCATGCCGTAGGTGCCGGCGTCGGCCTTGACGATGACGAAGGGCTCGGACTCGATGCCGTATTCCTTGTACTTGGCGCGCATGCGGTAGAGCAGCGTGTCGATGTTGGCGGCGAGGCACTCTTCGCCGGAACGCTCGTGGAAGTTCACCTTGCCGCAAACCTCGAACTCCGGATTGATCAGCCAGGGGTCGATGCCGAGCTCCGCGGCGAAGGCCAGCGCGACTTCCTGATAGGCGGCGAAATGCTGCGACTTGCGCCGCACGTGCCAGCCGGCCCACAGCGGCGGAATCAGGAACTGCTCGTTGATGTCCTGCAGCAGGTCCGGCACGCCGCCCGAGAGATCGTTGTTGAGCAGCACCGCGCAGGGGTCGAAGCCTTCGAGGCCGAGCCGGCGGCCGCCGGTGCCGATGCGCTTGAGCGGCTCGAGCACCAGCTTCTGGCCGTCGGGCAGGTCGAGCGTGGTGGGCCCGGCAATTTCGGGCAGGAGGCTGCCGATGCGCACGTTGAGGCCGGTGTGGTGCAGGATCGAGGCGAGCCGCGCCACGTTCATCAGGTAGAACTGGTTGCGCGTGTGGTTCTCCGGGATCAGCAGCAGATTGCGCGCCTCGGGGCAGATCTTCTCGATGGCCGACATTGCCGCCTGCACGCACAGCGGCAGGAAGGCCGGATTCAGGTTGTTGAAGCCGCCGGGAAACAGGTTGGTGTCGACCGGCGCCAGCTTGAAGCCGGCATTGCGCAAATCGACCGAGCTGTAGAAGGGCGGCGTGTGCTCCAGCCACTGGGTGCGCAGCCAGCGCTCGACCATGGCGTCGTTGTCGAGGATGCGCCGCTCCAGCTCGAGCAGGGGGCCGGTGAGCGCCGTTGTCAGATGAGGAACCATGGGTTGGGTAGGGGATTCGGTGAACGGTGGCCAATGGCAAAGTGTAGCAGCCCGGACTTGATCCGGCGGGTACGCCGGCCGGCAGCGGCTACTTCAACAGGGCGACGCCCTTGATCTGGGCGTGCACCGCAAGGCCCGGTTTCAGTCCGAGCGCGTCGACCGACTTGCGCGTGACGCGGGCGAGGATGGCCGTGCCGCCGAGATCGAGGCTCACCACGCTCTGGCTCGGACCCGCCGCCGCGATGGCCGTGACCCGCGCCGGAAGGATGTTGATGATGCTGGTGCCCGTCTGCGCCGCCAGGGTGATGCTGACGTCGCGCGCCAGAATCCGCACCCGCACCCGTTGCCCGACGTCGCGCGCCTGCCGCGGCAGGGTCAGCCGCCCGCCGGGGAAGACCACGCTCGTCAGCTGGTAGGTTTCGTCGTGGCCGGCCACGCCGGCCTCGATCACGGCACCCGCCGCATCCTCACCCGACAGCGGCAGATCCGTTCGCGCCATGAGGTCGAGGGTCGAGCCCTGCGCGACGACCCGCCCGGCATCGAGCACCACCATGTGATCCGCCAGGCGCGCGACTTCGTCGATGGCATGGCTGACATACAGCACCGGAATGTCGAGCGTGTCGTGCAGGCGCTCGAGGTAGGGCAGGACTTCCTGCTTGCGCGCCTGATCCAGCGCCGCCAGCGGTTCGTCCAGCAGCAGCAGGCGCGGGCTGACCACCAGCGCACGCGCGATGGCGACGCGCTGCCGCTCGCCGCCCGAAAGCCGCTCGGGCTTGCGGTCCATCAGGGGGCCGATGCCGAGCAGTTCGATGACGCCGTCGAGCGAAACCCTGCGCGATGACGCCGGAATGCGACTCAGGCCGTAGTCGAGATTGCGCCGCACGTCGAGGTGCGGAAACAGCCGCGCGTCCTGGAACACATAGCCGAGCGGGCGCTCGTGCGTCGGCACGAAGGTCTGCGCGTCCTGCCAGACCGCGTCCGCGACCGACAGGTAGCCGTCCGCCGCCCGTTCCAGCCCGGCAATCAGGCGCAGCAAGGTGGTCTTGCCCGAGCCCGACGGACCGAAGATCGCCGTAACGCCGCGCGGGGGCAGGCGGAGGTCGACCTCGAGGCCGAAGCCGGGATAGCCGTGCCGGAAGCGGGCCGCGAGGTCGTTCATGTGCCGGGCACCGTCGCGCGACGATTGAAGGCGTAGAGCAGGAACAGGGTGACGAAGGCAAAGCCCATCAGCAGGATGGCGAGCTCGTGGGCCTGGCCGTACTCCAGGGCCTCGACGTGGTCGTAGATCTGCACCGAGACCACGCGCGTCTGCCCCGGAATGTTGCCGCCGACCATCAG
>DAIOGL010000230.1:0-4627 GCA_036745235.1 Sulfuritalea sp. | reverse complement strand
GAAGAGGCCAAGGCGCTCATGCACAAACACCGCCTGGAACGTGTGCTGGTGGTCAATGCCGCCTTCCAGCTGCGCGGCCTGGTGACCGTCAAGGACATTCTCAAGTCCAGCGAGCATCCCTTTGCCTGCAAGGACGAGCAGGGCCATTTGCGCGTCGGCGCCGCCATCGGCGTCGGTGAAGGCACCGAAGAGCGCGCCGAACTGCTGGCGGAAGCAGGCGTCGACGTGATCGTGGTGGACACTGCCCACGGTCATTCCGAAGGCGTGCTGAAGCGCGTGCAATGGGTCAAGAAGAATTTCCCTCAAGTGGAAGTGATCGGCGGCAACATCGCCACGGCCACGGCGGCGAAGGCGCTGGTCGATCACGGCGCCGACGGCGTCAAGGTGGGCATCGGCCCCGGTTCGATCTGCACCACGCGCATCGTCGCCGGCGTCGGCGTGCCGCAGATCACCGCCGTGGATATGGTTGCCAATGCGCTGGTGGCGAGCGGCGTACCGCTGATCGCCGACGGCGGCATTCGCTTCTCGGGCGACATCTCCAAGGCCATTGCCGCCGGCGCCAACGCCGTGATGCTGGGCGGCCTGTTCGCCGGCACCGAGGAAGCCCCGGGTGAAACCGTGCTGTATCAGGGGCGCTCGTACAAGGCCTATCGCGGCATGGGCAGCCTTGGCGCGATGAAGGACGGTGCGGCGGATCGCTACTTCCAGGATTCCGACGCCAATGTTGAAAAGCTGGTGCCGGAAGGCATCGAGGGCCGCGTTCCCTACAAGGGTCCGGTCATCGCCGTGATCCACCAGTTGATGGGCGGCCTGCGCTCATCGATGGGTTACGTCGGCTGCGCCACCATCGACGAGATGCGGGCCAAGGCGGAATTTGTCGAAATCACTTCGGCCGGCATCCGTGAATCGCACGTACACGATGTGCAAATCACCAAAGAAGCACCGAACTACCATATCGACTGATGTTTATTGTCTGAAAAAGGCGGCTGCGGCCGCCTTTTTCATTTTTAGTTTTGGCCTCTCCGCTTAACGTCGATAATGCCGACGTTAGGCTCCACTGAAACTTCGTTTTGCGAGATTCCCGCCATGGCCCACCAGAAAATCCTCATTCTCGACTTCGGCTCCCAGGTCGCGCAGCTGATCGCCCGTCGCGTGCGCGAACAGCAGGTGTATTGCGAATTGCATCCCTTCGACGTGTCGGAGGATTTCATTCGCGACTTCAATCCGCAGGGGATCATCCTTTCCGGCGGCCCGAACTCGGTCTATGAGGCCGAGGAATGGAAGGCGCCCGACATCGTGTTCAAGCTCGGCGTTCCCGTCCTCGGCATCTGCTACGGCATGCAGACCATGGCCGCGCAACTCGGCGGCAAGGTCGAAAGCAGCAGCAAGCGCGAATTCGGCTACGCGGAGATGCGCGCACGGGGGCACTCCAAGCTGTTCAACGGCATCCAGGATCGCGTCAACGCCGAGGGGCATGGCCTGCTCGAAGTCTGGATGAGCCATGGCGACAAGGTGACGGAGCTGCCGCCCGGCTTCAAGGTCATCGGGAGTAACGAGTCCACCCCGATTGCCGCGATGGCCGACGAGGCGCGCGGCTTCTATGCCGTGCAGTTTCATCCGGAAGTCACCCACACCCTCAAGGGGCGCGAGATCTATGCCCGTTTCGTGCGCGAAATCTGCGGATGCCGCGGCGACTGGAACATGCCGAACTACGTCAACGAGGCGATCGACAAGGTGCGCGCTCAGGTCGGCAAGGAAGAGGTGATTCTCGGTCTTTCGGGCGGCGTCGATTCCTCGGTGGTCGCCGCGCTCCTGCACCGAGCCATCGGCGATCAGCTGACCTGTGTCTTCGTCGATAACGGCCTGCTGCGGCTCAATGAAGGGGTGCAGGTAATGGATACCTTCGCCCGCAACCTGGGCGTCAAGGTGATCCATGTCGACGCCGCGAACCAGTTCATGGGACATTTGAAGGGTGTCAGCGATCCGGAACAGAAACGCAAGATCATCGGCCGCGAGTTCGTCGAGGTGTTTCAGTCCGAAGCGCAGAAATTGCCCAATGCCAGATGGCTCGCCCAGGGCACTATCTATCCGGATGTGATCGAGTCGGCCGGGGCGAAAACCAAGAAGGCTCATGCCATCAAGAGCCACCACAACGTCGGCGGCTTGCCGGAGACGCTGAACCTCAAGCTGCTGGAACCCTTGCGCGAACTGTTCAAGGACGAAGTGCGCGAGTTCGGCGTGGCGCTGGGTCTGCCGCACGAGATGGTGTACCGCCATCCCTTCCCGGGGCCGGGGCTCGGCGTGCGCATTCTCGGCGAAGTGAAACACGAATTTGCCGAACTTCTGCGTCGCGCCGACGCCATATTCATCGACGAACTGCGCGCCGCAGACTGGTATGACAAGACCAGCCAGGCGTTCGCCGTGTTCCTGCCGGTGAAAAGTGTCGGCGTCATGGGCGACGGCCGTACCTACGATTACGTGGTGGCCCTGCGCGCCGTACAGACCTCGGACTTCATGACCGCCAAGTGGGCGGAGCTTCCCCACGAGCTGCTGGGCCGCGTCTCGAACCGCATCATCAACGAAGTCCGCGGCATCAACCGCGTGGTCTACGACATTTCGGGCAAGCCGCCGGCGACAATCGAGTGGGAGTAGGCCCCTCGAAGGGCCCCGCAGGGAACATTCGCCTTTACAGGGCCCGCCCTCGATGAATCGCGGCTTGTAGCAGGCTTCGGCATATCTGTTCCGGAACAGGGAATGAATATGCAGCCGGTCGCTTTGGTCTCCGCAACGGAGATGCCTGGATTGGCGAACCCTTGCGGCCGAACAAGCCGCGCCGTACGCAGCAGGCCAAACAGAGCACGCGGCTTTCGGTGCCTGATCGAGCAATCGTGCGGAACGACGAAACAGGGCCGCGCTCCTGCTCGCGACGTCATGCCGATTGGGAGTTCCAGGTTCCACACGTCATGTAAAACCATCGGTGGCCAGCAATTTACTTGATGTGGATCAATACGGTTGCGTCTCGTGGGAACAGACTCCAAATAGGTCGTTGATCCATTTGGAGGACACAATGAAAACTCTATTTCGTAGTGTGATTCTCGCGGTGGTCTGCGGACTCGCGGGCCCGGTCATGGCGCAGCAGTTTCCCGCCAAGGAAGTCCAGATTGTCATTCCGTATGCGCCGGGGGGCGCGACAGACTTGGTGTTCCGGGCGCTCGCGGCGAGCGCCCAAAAATATCTCGGCAAAGCCATAGTGGTCGTCAACCGGGCCGGTGGGGGCGGCGCAGTCGGATTCACCGAGGTCGCGCAGGCCAAGCCCGATGGCTACACGCTGGTGTCGATCATCACTCCCGTGACGATTCTGCCCCATCAGGTGAAGACCGCGTTCACCTACCAGAGCTTCGAGCCGATCATCAACGTGGTTCAGGATCCCGCGATGTTCCAGGTTCAGGCCAATGCACCATGGGCGAACCTGAACGAATTCCTGGACTACGCGCGCAAGAACCCGGGGATGATTACCGTCGGAAACTCCGGCGCGGGCGGCGGCGTTCACTTGATCGCGCTTGCCTTCGAGAAAGCGGCCGGCGTCAAGTTCAATCACATTCCGTTCGCAGGGGGCGGGCCGTCGGTCACCGCCCTCCTCGGAGGGCACGTTCACGCTGTTTCCGTCTCGCCACCGGAAGGCATCTCGCACGTCAAAGCCGGAAAGCTGCGGATCATGGCGTTGTTCTCCGAGAGCCGCATGACGGATTTCCCGACGGTACCGACCGTGCGCGAGCAAGGAATCAATTTCACCATGGGCCAGTGGCGCGGCTTGGCTGCGCCGAAGGGCACCCCTCCTGACGTCATCAGGACACTGCATGACGCATTCAAGAAGGGCATGGAAGATCCTGCCTTCAAGAAGAACGCGGCTGACATGAGCGTCGCCCTTGCCTACATCGGGCCGGCCGAGTTCGGCAAGCTGATGGCTGCCGATCACGAGCGCTACGGCAAACTCGTTGCGGAGATAAAGAAATGAAAGCCCATTTATTTGCTCTGGCGTCGGCCATAGTCCTGGCCGGCTGTGCCACCACATCCCAGCAAACCGCTGCACCCGCTCCGGGCGGCGACAAGATCACGATCAAGATCGGGAGCCCGTTCAAGCCGGGCCACATCCTCGTGGATGCGGCCGAGAAGTTCAAGGAGCTTGCCGAGCAGCGGAGCAGCGGTCGCATCGCCGTGCAAATCGACGCCGGGACCAAGTCGGAAGAGGAAGTCAGCAACCAGAACGCCAGCGGCGCGCTCGAAATGCAGTCCAACGGGCACCGCTCGCTCGAGGTCTACGCGCCGCAGTATTTCTTCTTCAACGCGCCCTATGTGATGAAGGACTTCGATCACTTCATGCGTGTCTGGGACGGCAAGCTCGGCCAGGCTGCGCGGGACGTGACCGAGAAGAACGGGAACGTCAAGTTTCTCGGTATCGTGTTCCGGGGCCAGCGGCAAACCACCGCGAAGAAACCGATCTACACGCCGGCGGATGTCTACGGCCTCAAACTGCGCCTGCCGGGCGTTGCCACATGGATCACGGCGTGGAAGGCGCTGGACGCCGTGCCGGTTCCGTTGGCGCTGCCTGAACTCTCTTCGGGACTGA
>DAIOGL010000229.1:0-4657 GCA_036745235.1 Sulfuritalea sp. | reverse complement strand
GGCACGAGAACGTCCATAAGGCTCATGGCGCGGCGGGTCATGTGAGGCTCCTGTGTTGCTTGGATGCAATGGCTGGAATTGCGATGTCCAGGGTCACGTCCTCGTGAACGGGTGAAGGCCCCGAGGGGAGGCGGGGCCTTCGGGCGACTGGAAGGAGGAGGAAACCAGCCGCCGGGGGAACTGGAACCTACCGGTCGAGGTAGCGGCGCGAATCGGTAAGGAATTTCAGGATGACATCTGACTGCATGTTGATCTCCGCTCTCGTTGTGGTTGTTCGTATGCTCTTGTAGATGGGGCCGGCGCCGATTGGTTCAACCGCGAATTGCAACAAGTTGTTGCACCGCTCAGTCGATCACGCCGTCCACGTAGTACCAGCGGCCACCTTCGCGCCTGAAGAGGCTCACTTCATGCAGCCGCTGGGCGCGGCCGCCGATCCGGCAGCGGGCGACAAACTCGACCGTGGCGGCATCGCCCGCCTCGGTTCGCGCCTTGACGTCGAGCCCCAACCATTTCGCCGCCGGCCGGGTGCCGAGATCCAAGGTGGCAGGGCGTGTGGATGGATGCCAGGTGGCGAGCAGATAGCCTTCCAGTCCAAGCACATAGGCGCTGTAGCGCGAACGCATCAGCGATTCGGCATCGGGTGCGGGGCTTCCGGCATGGTAGCGGCCGCAGCACGCGGCATAGGCCAGCGGACGGCCGCAGGGGCAAGGCTCCGGGATTTTCGCTTTCACCGGCCGGAGCGGATCAGGAGTGCTTGCCGGGCTCGGGCGGCAAAGCGCACTTCTGGCAGTCGGGGCGGCCGAAGGGCGAAATGTAGCGCCACCAGACCCAGGCCAGCACCGGCAGCAGGCCGATCAGCGCGATGTCGCTCCAGTCCGGCTGCGTCAGTTCGCCCTTCCACCACGCCACGGCGGCGCGGATGGCTTCGATCAGCAGCACCATGTAGGCGAAGGCGGCGACGAGGAGCGCGGCGCGTTTCATGCCCCGCCCCGCTCATACACCCATTGCAGCAGGGCGTCCTGCGCCGGCTGCGCCGCTGCGGCGTTGGCGTGATTGACGAGGAAGACCACGATCCAGCGCCGTCCGCCCTTGTCCTGCACGTAGCCGGCAAGGCTGCGCACGCCCTCCAGCGAGCCGGTCTTGATGTGCGCCTGGCCGGCGACCCCGTTCTGCTTGAGGCGCTTCTTCATCGTGCCGTCGGTCGCGGTGATCGGCAGGGACGCCATGAGTTCGGGCATCACGGCACTGCGCCAGGCGGCCTGCAACAGACGACCCAGGCTTTCGGCCGAGATCCGCTCCCGCCGCGACAGCCCCGAGCCGTTTTCCAGCACCAGTTCGGGCATGCCGAGGCCCCGCACCTCGAGCCAGGAACGGATCGCCGCTTCCGCGTCGTCGGCGCCGGCAGGGCGGCGCCCGGATTCGAGGCCCAGCGTCAGAAACAGCTGGCGCGCCATGACGTTGTTGGAGAACTTGTTGATGTCGCGCACCACTTCGGCAAGAGTCGGCGATGGCAGCACGCCGATTGCACGGGCATCGGCCGGCACCGGCCCCTCGCGCACCCCTCCCGCCAGCGAGCCGCCGAGCTCCGCCCAGAGCTGGAGGAAAACGCCGAGCACGAATTGCGGGTGTTCCTGCACGGCGATATTCCAGCGCTGTTCGCCGCAGCTTTGGGGGAAGACGCCGGTCAGCACCAGCCGCGTCGTCAGGCCGTGGCCGAAGGTGTCGGCGCGCAGGCGTTCCCGCCAGTCGCCGCAGCCGTTGCCATTGCCGTGACCGTTGCCGTTGCCCAGCGTGATCTTGTTGATCAGGTCGAGATTGACCGGCGCCGGTTCCATGCTGATCGCCAATGACTTCTGGGCCGGATCGGGAATCAGGTGCAGCGTGACCGCCTTGAAGTTCACCAGCAGCGCATCGGGGGCGACGTTGTAGGGGCGCATCGGCTGGGCGTCGAAGCGCGCGGGATCGGCGCCGTTGCTTGCGAAGGCGCTGCGATCGAGCACCAGGTCGCCGCGAATCTCCCGGATGCCGCGGGCGCGTATCTGCCGCAGCAGGCGTTCGAACTGGTCGTAGGTCAGCTTGGGGTCGCCGCCGCCGCGCAGGTGCAGGTCGCCGCCCAGCACGCCATCGGCCAGCGTGCCGGTGGCGAAAGCCTCGGTCTTCCAGACATAGGCCGGGCCCAGCAGGTCGAGGGCGGCGTAGGTGGTGACCAGCTTCATGGTCGATGCGGGATTCAGCGCGGCACGCGGATTGACCGCGACCAGCGGCCGTGCCGCATCGACCTCCCTGACCCAGACGGCGGTCGCCGCGATGGGAATGCCGGCGCCTTTGAGCGCCTGCGCCACCGGGACCGGCAGGTCGTTTGCGCCGGCCTGCAGCGTCCACAGGCAGAGCAGGGAGAGGAATACGTTGCGCATGATCACATCTTATAGAATCGGCCGAAAGAACGAGGAGAAGATCAGGCATGGGAAATCCGGCAAACGCCGTGCAAGCGGCGTGGCAGCCATCGGCCGCCGCGATACGTGCGGCGAAAATCACCGCGTTCACGGACTGGCTGGCGGCCGAGCGCGGCCTGCAATTCGCCGACTACGATGCGCTTTGGCGCTGGTCGGTGGACGATCTCGAAGCTTTCTGGGGTGCCGTCTGGGACTACTTTGCGATCCCTTCCGCAACGCCGCGTACGCGAGTTCTCGCCGATCCGCGCATGCCCGGCGCGCAGTGGTTTCCCGGGGTGACGCTGAACTACGTCGATCAGGTCTTTCGCCATGCCACCACAGACCGTCCGGCCGTCGTATCGCGCAACGAGGCCGGTGACGATCGCGAGCTGAGCTGGTCCGAACTGCAGCGCCAGGTCGCCGCGCTGGCCGCGACCTTGCGCCGCATGGGCGTCAGGCGCGGCGATCGCGTGGTGGCCTACCTGCCCAACATTCCAGAAACCATCGTGGCCTTCCTCGCGGTCGCCAGCCTCGGCGCCATCTGGTCGGTCTGCTCGCCCGACATGGGGCGCATCGCCGTGCTCGACCGCTTCCGCCAGATCGAACCGAAAGTGCTGATTGCCGCCGACGGCTACCGCTACGGCGGCAAGCCGCACGACCGTCGCGAACTGATCCACGAGCTGCTGGCCGAACTGCCCAGCATCGATCACATGGTGCTGCTGCCCTGCCTGGGCCCGCCGGCAAATCCTGTGGAGTTCGCCCACTGCACGGCCTGGGCCGTCGCGGTCGCCGGCGACGCGCCCGTGGAGGTCGAGGACGTTCCGTTCGACCATCCGCTCTGGGTCGTGTATTCCTCCGGTACCACGGGGCTGCCGAAGCCCATCGTGCATTCGCACGGCGGCATCGTCGTCGAGCAGGTCAAGCTCGGCGCCTTCCACCTCGACCTCGGCCCGGAAGACCGCTTCCACTGGTATTCGAGCAGCGGCTGGATCATGTGGAACTGCCAGCTCATGGGCCTGTTGATGGGCAGCACCATCTGCATCTACGACGGCAATCCGGGCTGGCCGGACTGGAATGCCCTGTGGCGTTTCGTCGGCGAAACGCGCGTCACGTTTTTCGGCGCCGGCGCCGCGTTCTTTCTGTCCTGCCTGAAGGCCCATGTCGAGCCGAACCAGGTCGCCGATCTGTCGGCCTTGCGCGCCGTCGGCTCCACCGGCTCGCCGCTGCCGGTGGAGGGTTACCAGTGGATTTACGGGCACGTGCGGCGCGACATCTGGATCAACCCGATTTCCGGCGGCACCGATTTCGCCGGCTGTTTCGTCGGTGGCGTGCCGACGCTGCCCGTGTATCTGGGCGAGATGCAATGCCGCTGCCTCGGCGCCAAGGTGGAGGCCTACGACGATGCCGGCCGGCCGCTGATCGATGAAGTCGGAGAACTGGTCTGCAGCGCACCGATGCCGTCGATGCCGCTGCGGTTCTGGAACGACCCGGAGGACCGCCGCTACCGCGAGAGCTACTTCGACATGTATCCGGGCATCTGGCGCCACGGCGACTGGCTGCGCATTACCCCGCGCGGCGGCGCCATCATCTACGGCCGTTCCGATGCGACCATCAACCGCCACGGCATCCGCATGGGCACCAGCGAGCTGTATCGCGCTGTCGAGGAATTGCCGGAGGTGCTGGACAGCCTGGTGGTCGATCTCGAGTTCCTCGGCCGCGAATCCTACATGCCGCTGTTCGTCGTCCTGCGCCCCGGCCAGGAACTGACGCCGCAACTCGAAGCCACGCTGCGCGAGCGCATCAAGGCGGCACTGTCGCCGCGCCATGTGCCCAACGAGATTTTCCAGGTGGCCGAGATTCCGCGCACGCTGTCGGGCAAGAAGATGGAACTGCCGGTCAAGAAGCTGCTGCTCGGCCACGCCCTGGACAAGATCGCCAACCCCGATGCGATGGCCAATCCCGCCAGCCTGCAATGGTTCGTCGATTTCGCCGCACGACGCGCAGCGGCGGAGCGCGCGGCATGAGTTCCCGCCAGGCGGTGCCGCTGCCCAAGGCCTACCGGCTGCTCAACCACGGCCCGACGGTGCTGGTCTCCAGCGCTCACGGCGGGCGGCGCAACGTGATGGCGGCGGCCTGGAACATGGCGCTCGATTTCGATCCGCCCAAGGTGGCGGTGGTGATCGACAAATCCACCCTGACGCGCGAACTGGTCGAGGCTTCGGGCG
>DAIOGL010000228.1:0-4670 GCA_036745235.1 Sulfuritalea sp. | reverse complement strand
CACCCTGAAACGGATCGAGAATCTGCATCGACATTTCCCCCTTGCACTTGCTGCACGGCTTGCTCATGGCTCATCCTTTCCTTGAAACCAGTGTTGAATGAATTTCCGGACTCAACGGGAGACGGGTTTCAAGGCGGGTGGGTCCCGCGTCCGTATGAGCTGGGGACGTCGGGCAGCGTTCGCACCGGCGACCTGACACCGTCGCAGCGACGAACCGTCTTCGAAGGAATGGGAGTCGAACGTGGCAGGAATGCGCATCCGGCAAGCCTCCAGTCGCGTGAAACCACGCAACCGGCAGGCGGCCCGACCTGCCGAAGCCCTGCAGCGCGAATGCGCTGCACCACTTGGTTTGAATCAATCCGGAGAAAATTTATCGCTTCCCGGCGCTGCCGTCAATCCTCGGCCGCCTCGCCGGCGCTTCGAACCGGATACCGGCTCATGGCGGATGCCCGCCCTACTCGGTCCGCAGCGCCTCGACCGGATCGAGCAAGGCCGCACGCCGCGCGGGCAGCACGCCGGCCGCCAGCCCGATGGCGGCGGCCAGCGCTTCGGCCAGCAGCACGAATGAAAGAGGCGTATGCACCGGCAGGGCCGGCACGAAGAAGCTGATCGTCTGCGCCAGGCCGATGCCCAGCAGCAGGCCGACCACGCCGCCGATCGCGGCGAGCGCCACGGCCTCGCCGAGGAACAGGCCGAGGATGGTCTGCCGCCGCGCGCCGAGCGCCACCAGCAGGCCGATTTCGTTGGTGCGCTCGGTGACGGCGATGGTCATGATGGTGACGATGCCGACGCCGCCGACCAGCAGCGAAATGCCGCCGAGCGCGCCGACCGCCATGGTCAGCACGTCGAGGATGTTCGACAGCGTGCTCATCATTTCCTCCTGGCTGATGATGGTGACATCCTCGCGGCCGTGGCGGGCCTTGATCACCTCCTTGGCCGCGGCCACCACGCTCGCCGCAGGGACGCCCTCGGCCACGGAGAGGTTGATTTCGTTGAGCCCCTCGCGATTGAACAGTTCGAGGGCGCGCGCCGCCGGGATGTAGGCCGTGTCGTCGAGATCGATGCCGAGAAACTGGCCCTTGGCCTCCATGATGCCGATCACGCGGAATTGCAGGCCGCCGATGCGAACCCGCGCGCCGAGGGCGTTCTCGGCGCCGAACAGCTCGTTCTTCAGCTTGGGCCCGAGCACCACCTGGGCGCGCGCGGCACCGGCTTCCTCTTCCGGCAGGAACTGGCCGCTGCGCACCTTGGCCCTGAACACGACGAGCAGGCCCGGGCCCACGCCATAGACCGAAACGCGCCGCACGCGGCCGTTGCCGGCGACTTCGGCATTGCCGAAAACGCTGGGGGTGCCCTCCACCACATTGGGCAGGAGCTTCTTGGCCTCGGCGTCTTCCAGCGACAGCGGCCGCGCGCTGCTCGGCAGGCCGGTCGTGGCGCCGCCGGTCTTGGTACGACCGGGATGGACACCGATCACGTTGGTGCCGAACTGGGTGAACTCGGCCAGCACGTAGCGATGGATGCCCTCGCCGATCGACGTCAGCAGGATCACCGCGGCGATGCCGACCGCGATGCCGAGCAGGGTCAGGAAGCTGCGCAGGCGCTGGGAGCTGATTGCGCGGATGGCGAGCGTGAGGGAGTCTGTTAAGAGCATCTCAATGTTTCATGAGGGCCTGCACGGGGTCCAGTTGCGCCGCGCGCCGCGCCGGCATGATGCCGAACAGCAGGCCGGTGCCGAGCGCGGTGGCGAGCGCCGCGATCACGGCCCAGTCCGGCGGATAGGCGGGAAACACCGGGTACATCTGGCGCAGGACGAAGGCGCCGAACAGGCCGAGGCCGTATCCGGTCAGCGCGCCGGCCAGCGAAATCATCGCCGCCTCCGCCAGGAAGGCGTCGCGGACCGTGGCGCCGCGCGCGCCGAGCGCCTTGAGCAGGCCGATTTCGGCCGTGCGCTGGGTCACCGCCACCAGCATCACGTTCATCACGAGAATGCCGGCCACCGCCAGGCTGATCGCAGCGATGCCGGCCACCGCGGCAGTCAGTGCCCGCAGCAGCTTGTCGAAGGTGGCGAGCACGGCGTCCTGCGTGATCACCGTGATGTCCTCCTCGCCGCCATGGCGAGCCTTGAGCGCGGCCATCACGTCGCGCTTGACCGCCTCCAGCTCGTCGCGGCTCCTGGCCTCGATCAGGACGCGAAACAGGGTATTGGTGTTGAACAGGCTCTGGGCCACCGCGACCGGGACGAAGACGACCTCGTCGGTGTTCATGCCCAGTCCCTGCCCGACCGACTTGAGCACGCCGACGATGCGCAGGCGCCGGTCGCCGAGGCGAATCAGCTCCCCCACCGCCGAACGGCCGCCAAAAATTTCCTCCTGGATCTTGGAGCCGATCACGGCCACCGGGGCCCCGCGGTTCCAGTCGGATGCCGGCAGGAACTGGCCCGCCGCCATCTTGAAGCTGCGGATGTCGATATAGGTCGACGATGTGCCCGCCACCACGACCTCCCGCAGCCGGCCGTTGGCGTTGATCTCCGAGTTGCCCGCGGTCAGCGGCGCCACCCGCCGCACCGAGGGCAGCCGCGTCAGCGCAAACGCATCGTCCACCGTCAGGTCGCGCGGCGTGGTGGTCAGCGCGTTGGCCGGGCTGAAGCCGCCGGTGGCCGAGCGTCCCGGAAGCACGATGACGAGGTTGCTGCCCAGCGAGGAAAACTGATTGACGACGTAGCGCCGCGCGCCGTCGCCGAGCGCGGTCAGCACCACCACGGCGGCGACGCCGATGGCCATGGCCAGCACCGAGAGCGAGGTGCGCAGCGGATAGCCGGCCGCCGCATCGCGGGCAAAGCGCAGGACGTCGGCGGTGCGCATGGAACTAGGCCGCGCCCGCCGCCGGGCCGTCCGCTGCGGGTGCATCCGGAGCCGGCGCAGCCGGGGAACCACCGTCACCCCCTCGCTCTGCGTACCCGGGATTCCGCTTCGCGGCGGGCATCCCGGAAAGGGGGCCGGGGGGATTGTCCTGCTTGCTGTCGCTCTTGAGTGCGCCGTCCTCCATCATCAGCTGCCTTCGCGCGCGCATGCCGATCTTTGGATCATGGGTGACGACGATCAGGGTCATGCCCCGTTCGTTGAGGACTTCCAGCAGATGAATCACCTCGTCGCCGGTGGCGCGGTCGAGGTTGCCGGTCGGCTCGTCGGCCAGCAGCACGGCGGGCTGCATGATGGTGGCGCGCGCGATGGCGACGCGCTGCCGCTGGCCGCCGGAAAGCTGGTCGGGACGATGTCCGGCGCGCTGGTCGAGGCCGAAGTCCTTCAGCGCCTGCGCAACGCGCTGCGCCCGTTCCGCCGCCGGGATGCCGGCCAGCATCATCGGCAGGGCAATGTTCTCCGCCGCGGTCAGGCGCGGCACCAGGTGGAAGCTCTGGAACACGAAACCGATCCGGTGGCTGCGCACCTCCGCCTGTTCGTCCGGCGACAGCGTGGTCACGTCGCGGCCTTCGAGGTGGTAGGAACCCGCGTTGGGCCGGTCGAGCAGGCCCAGCAGGTTGAGCAGCGTGGATTTCCCCGAGCCGGAAGGCCCCATGATCGCCACGTATTCGCCGGCCTCGATGCCGACGTCGAGATGGGTCAGCGCATGCACCACGCTGTCGCCCAGATGGAAGACGCGCTCGATGCCGGCAAGCTGGATGACGGCCATGCTCTCTATTTTTCAGCCGCCGTAGCGCGGGCGCCGACTTTCACGCCTTCGCGCTCCAGCGAGGTGACGATGCGCTCGCCCTCGGTCAGGCCCTCGACGATTTCCGTGAACTCCCAGTTGGCGACCCCGGCCTTGACCTTGCGCTCTTCGAGCCTGCCGCTGTCGGCGTTCAACACCATCACCTTGCTGCCTTCGATCAGCGCCGCCGTCGGCACGCGCAGCACGTTCGGGCGCGTGTCGAGCACGATCTCGACGTCGGCGCTGTAGCCGACCAGCAGGTTCCCCGTCGCCGGCTTCTCGAAATCCACCTCGACATCGACGGTGCGGGCCTGCTTCTCCACCGCCAGGACATAGGGCGCCACGCGCCGCACCTTGCCCTTCAGCGGCTGCTTGGGCATGGCATCGAGCGAGACGCGCACCGGCAGGCCGGCCTTGATCCTGGGCGCATCGATTTCATCCATCGGCGCGTTGATGTAGAGGCAGGAGTCGTCGATCAGGTCGATCGCCGGCGGCGTCGGCACGCCCGGCGGCGACGGCGTCGAATACTCGCCGAGTTCGCCGACGATCTTCGCCACGATGCCGTCGAAGGGCGCGTAAAGCACCATGCGGCCCTGCTCGACCTTCGTTACCGCGATCCTCGCATCGGCCTGGACGATGTCGGCCCGCGCCGTGCTGCACGCGGCACTGCGCGCGTCGGCCTCGCTGCGCGCGGAGTCCTCCTTGGCTTCCGAAACGAAGCCGCGACCGCGCAAGGAGGTCTGCCGTTCGGCCTCGCGCAGCGAGCTGGCGGCCGTGGTGCACACCTCCTTGACCCGCTGCACCGCCGAGGCGCGCTGGGCTTCGGCCAGGGTCTGCTGCGCCTTCTGGTCGTCGTTCCACAACTTCAGCAGGAGCTGGCCCTTCTTCACCTTGTCGCCTTCCTTGACGCCGAGGTACTCGATGCGGCCGCCCATGATGGTGGACAGCTTGGTGCGCTGGCA
>DAIOGL010000227.1:1681-4708 GCA_036745235.1 Sulfuritalea sp. | reverse complement strand
CGTCTCTGGATTCATGCGGCGCCGCCTGTCGCCAAATGTGCGATCAAGGAGTCGCTGGCGCCGGTGCTGGACCGTCATCCCGGCCTGCTGCTGGAAGACAAGGGGCTCACGCTTTCCTTGCACTACCGGCACGCGCCGCATCTGGCTGCCTACGCGCATCGGCTGATGGCGCGGCTGATGAGGGAGGCGGGCGGCGAACTGGAGTTGCAGAAAGGCAAATGCGTGATGGAAATCAAGCCGGCAGGCGTCGACAAGGGCACGGCGGTGGCCGAGTATCTGACGGAGTCGCCGTTTCGCGGACGCCATCCGGTGTTCATCGGCGACGACCTGAACGACGAACACGGTTTTGCCGAAGTCAACCGAATGGGCGGCACCTCGATCAAGGTCGGCAGCGGGCTGAGCTGTGCGGCTTATCGCCTGTCCGGCGTCGCCGCAGTGCGACGCTGGTTGGGAGACGCATTGAAGGGACGGCAATGAACAACCTTGATCTGGCGCTGATCGGCAACTGTACGGTAGGGGCCCTGATCGACGCGCGGGCGAAGATCGTCTGGGGCTGCTTCCCGCGCTTCGACGGCGATCCGGTTTTTTGCTCGCTGCTGAAGGAGACCGGCGACTATGGTTACTCCGCCGTCGAGCTGGCGGACTGCGAGCGTATCGAGCAGCACTATCTGGAGAATACCGCCATCCTGGTGACGCGGCTACACGACTGCCACGGCGGCAGCGTGGAAATCACCGATTTCGCGCCGCGCTTCGGCCAGTACGGGCGCATGTTCCGGCCGATGATGCTGGTGCGCCGCATTCGCCGCCTGGGCGGCAGCCCGCGTCTGACCCTGCGTCTGCGGCCCGCCTGCGACGACGGCGCCGCGCGCCCCGAGGTGACCTGGGGCAGCAACCACATCCGCTATGTGGCGCCCGGGCTGACGCTGCGCCTGACGACCGATGCCTCGCTGACCGCCGTCCTGCAGGAAACCCCGTTCTTCCTCGAAGACACCGTGACCCTGTTGCTGGGCGCCGACGAAAGCGTGCACGAGGCGGCGGGCGAGGTCGGTCGGCGCTTTTTCGAGGAGACGGCCCAATACTGGCGCGAGTGGGTGCGTTTTCTCGGCATTCCCTTCGAGTGGCAGGAGGCGGTGATTCGCGCCGCCATCACGCTCAAGCTGAATGCCTTCGACGATACCGGCGCCATCATCGCCGCCATGACCACCTCGATTCCGGAGGCCGCCGGCAGCAGCCGCAACTGGGACTACCGCTACTGCTGGTTGCGCGACGGCTATTTCGTGGTCAATGCGCTGAACCGGCTCGGCGCCACGCGCAGCATGGAGCGCTACATCGCCTATATCGTCAACGTCGCGGCGAATGCGGGCAGCGGAACGCTGCAGCCGGTGTACGGCATCGATGGCCGCGCCGAACTCGCCGAGCGCGAAGTCGATGCGCTGCCGGGCTATCGCGGCATGGGGCCGGTGCGCATGGGCAATCAGGCCTATCGCCAGATCCAGCACGACGTGTATGGTTCGGCCATCCTCGCGGCAACCCACATTTTCTTCGACCAGCGCCTCACCCGGCGTGGCGACCAAGCCCTGTTTCACCGCCTCGAAGCTTTGGGCGAACAGGCCCGCCACTGTTACGACCAGCCAGATGCGGGCCTGTGGGAGTTGCGCGGCAGCGCGCGCGTGCATACCTTTTCGGCGGTGATGTGCTGGGCGGCCTGCGACCGCCTCGGGCGCATCGCCACGCGTCTCGGGCTGGCCGAACGCGCGGCATACTGGTTCGGACACTCAAGCCAGATGCACGGGACGATCAGCCGGCGCGCCTGGAACAAGCGGCGCGGCGCCTTCGTCTCGACCTTCGATGGCAAGGCGATGGACGCGAGCCTGTTGCTGCTGGCCGAGGTCGGCTTTCTCGATGTCGCCGACCCGCGCTTTGCCGCCACCGTCAAGGCAGTCGAGAGGGATTTGCGCCACGGTGACTTCATCTTCCGCTATGTCGAGAAGGACGATTTCGGCAAGCCGGAGAATGCCTTCCTGGTGTGCACCTTCTGGTATGTCAATGCACTTGCCGCGCTCGATCGCCGGAACGAAGCGCGCGAAATCTTCGAGCGGCTTCTGGCATGCCGGAATCGCCACGGCCTGCTGGCCGAACACATCGATCCGCGCACCGGCGAACAATGGGGGAATTTCGTGCAGACCTACAGCATGGTCGGCCTGATCAACGCCGCCATTCGCCTCTCGGTGCGCTGGGACGTGGCCTTCTGAGCATCCGCCGTGCCGCTCAGGCGGCGCCGGCAATCCAGTCGGCGGCGACCTGCAACGCTGCCTTCAGGGACTGTTCTGCCGACTCGCCGAGCGGCTCGCCCAGCTCGAAGCGTTCGCCATGTATCGCCAGCAGCCAGCACGGGGGCGGCTCGCCCTCGTCGATGTCCACGAAGACTTTGAGCACGGCCTGCGGGCTCATGGCGTGCGTGGTGAAGCTGTCGTCCCGGGCGGCTTCGATCCGCTGCAGCAAGCAGGGTGCCGGGGCGTCGAGGCTGGCATCCACGAACAGAACGCGCTGCCGGTCCTGCAGGTCCAGCGCGTGTTCGACTTGAAGCTGGAAGTCGGTCAGGCACTCGACCTCGCCCCACTCCGGATGCTGTGCTGCCAACTCCGCGAAGTGCTCGACGAACAGCGGCCCCAGCGCGTCGTCGCCGCGCGACGGGTTGCCCCAGCCGAAGATGAGCACGGGTGCGGTCATGGTCGCGATGCTCCTAGGCCGCCTTGAACCGGTTGCCGACCAGCGTCGCCATGACTACCAGCGTGGTCGAAATCAGGATCATCACGATGCCGAGCGCCGAGAGCTTGCCCCATAGTCCGTCCTCCGAAAAGCGCAGGATCTGCACGGCCAGCACTTCGGTGCCGGGACGCGACAGCACGACCGACAGCGTCAGTTCGCGCACGAACATCGATGCCATCAGTATCCAGCCCGAGACGATGCCGGGAATCAGCAGCGGCACGATGATGCGGCGCATGGTCGTCAGCGGGCTCGCGCCGC
>DAIOGL010000227.1:0-1581 GCA_036745235.1 Sulfuritalea sp. | reverse complement strand
GGAATCAGCAGCGGCACGATGATGCGGCGCATGGTCGTCAGCGGGCTCGCGCCGCACACCAGCGACGACTCCTCGAGGTGGCTGTGGATCTGGATGAAGGCGCTGGACATCGGGCGGATGCCGTAGGGCAGGTAGGTGGCGATATATCCGAGCAGCAGAGCCCAGATCGTCGCATACAGCGGAGTCTGCACGAAGAACCACATGAAGCCGACACCGATCACGATGCCGGGGAAGGAAAACGAAAGATAGCTCAGCGATTCGAGCACCCCGGCGGCCCGCGTCTTTACCTTGACGATGACATAGGCGACGAAAACCGACAGGATCACGCCCAGCGTCGCGCCGACCACCGCGAGGAACAGGCTGTTCTTCAGCGACAGCAGCGAGATCGGGTCGCCGAGAACGTCGGTCCAGTGCTTCAGGCTCATCATCGAGAAGGCCTTCGCGCTCGGCACCATCGAGTAGGGCACCAGCGAGGTGTACATCAGCACCGCCACCGGCAGCACGATCAGTACGAAGGACAGCAGCCCGACCAGGCCGAACAGCGGCATCCGGGCCTTGCCGAGTTCGATCACGGAGGGCCGGAAACCGCGGCTGGAGATGGTCACGTATTTTTCGCTCTCCGCCGTCAGTGCGCGGTACACGACGATCAGGGTGACCGAGGCCACCAGCACGCTCATGCCGACGGCTGCGGCCTTGCCGTAGTCGGTGGCGAAGCCGGTGGCTATCATTTCGTAGAGGTAGGTCGCCAGCACATGGACGCGGCCGGGCATGCCGATCACCGAGGGCACGGCGAAGGAGGCCAGGCTGCGCACCACGCCGAGGATGAAGGCCGCCAGGATCGCGGGCCGCAGCACCGGCAGGGTGATCCTGAGCAGCGTGCGCCAGGTGCCGGCGCCGCAGACGCGCGACGACTCCTCCAGCGCCACGTCGAAAGAGGCCATGGCCGGCGCGATGATCAGGTAGGCGATCGGCAGGTCGAGCAGGCCTTCCACGAGGATCATGCCCCACATCGAGTAGATGTTGAGCGGCGCGCTGTCCAGCGCAAACACCTCCTTCAGGCCGAGGTTGATCAGCCCGTTCGAGGGATTGAGCAGCAGGGCCCAGCTCACCGCGAACAGCAGATGCGGGATCATCATCGGAATGATGGAAATGATCTTGAACAGGAACTTGAAGGGGATGTCGGTGCGGGTGTTGAGGTAGGCGAGGAAGGTGGCCAGCACCGTGGACAGCAGCGACGAGGCCAGCACGAAAATGCTCGTATTGACCATCACCTCGAGGAAGCCCGGATCGGTATAGGCCTGGACGTACTTGTCGACCGTGAAATGGCCGAAAGCGGTCAGCCCCTCGGAAAAGCTGCCGAGCACCAGCATCAGCACCGGGCACACCGTCAGCGCACCGACGATCGCGATCAGCAGCCAGGTCAGCCGGGTACGGGCGTCATTCATCTCAGATGGCGACCAGCAGGCAGTGCGCGGGGTCCAGCGTGAAACTCACGGCGTCGCCCTCGTTCAGCCTTGCGTCCGGGGCGATCCTGGCGAGCAGGCGCTCGTCGCCGACCGCGATCTCCGCCTCGTAGGCCTC
>DAIOGL010000226.1:0-4709 GCA_036745235.1 Sulfuritalea sp. | reverse complement strand
GGGCAGCATGTCGCCGATCTGCGTCGTGATCACATGCGCGACCGGCGTGTTGCCGAGCACCTGCTGCAGGATGCCGGCGAAGTTCTCGACGATGACGATGGCCTTGGCGCCGGAGTCTTTCAGCTGGTGCCCCAGCTCGCGCGGCGTGTACAGCGGATTGACGTTCACCACGATGAAGCCGGCGCGCAGGATGCCGAACAGCGCAATCGGATATTGCAGCAGGTTCGGCGACATGATGGCGATCCGGTCGCCCTTGACCATGCCCGGCAGCCCCTGCAGGAAGGCCGCGAAGTCGCGCGACAGTTGCTCCAGCTGCGCGAAGCTGATGGTGCGGCCGAGGTTGTGGCAGGCGGGGCGGTTGGCGAACTTGACGACGATCTTTTCGAACAGGTCCGGGATCGACTTGTAGCGGTCGGGGTCGATCTCGGGCGGCATCCCTTCGGGATAGTTGTCGAGCCAGATCTTCTTCACCATGATCTCCTCCTGTTCCTGCCTGGCGCAGACTTCCGCCAAGGCAATGGCTACCACCGGTGCAGGGTAAAGATTGAACCAAGCGCCGGGATTCTGCAAGCCCGGTCCGCTACGCTGTCGGGTGTTCGGGCCTCCTGGCGACGAGTGTGACGAAGGACTTGATGCGGCGGCTGGGCGCCTCGAAATCGCGGAATTCGGAATGCATGATTTCCCAGCCGGCGAAGCGGCGTGTCATTTCGTCGCGCGGGAACAGGCAGTAATGGCCCGGCTCGAACATGTCGAGGTAGGTGGTGCCTTCGACGAGGACATTGATCGCCGCGATGCCTCCCGGACGCACGCGCGCCTGCAGCATGGCAAGCACGCGACGGGCCGCCGGACAGTCGAAGAACATCAGGAGCCCGATGGAAACCACGCAATCGAAGTCCTCGGTGACCGCATGGGTGCGCAAGTCCGCTTCGACCGCCTGGATCGGCAGGGCTTCGGCAAGGGCGCGCTGCCGCAGGTGGCTGATGGCGGAGCGGCTGGCATCCATGGCCATCACGGAGCAGCCGCGCTGCGCGGCTGCAATCGCGAGATTTCCCATGCCGCAACCGAAGTCGAGCACGCGCCCCCTGAGATGGGGCAGGACGGCCAGTTCGAAGGGATTCAGCGCGAAGTCCTGTTCCCGGACCTGCTGCTGAAACTGGCGGTCGAAGAAGGCAATACTTTTGTTTGTCTTCATCGCAAAAAAAACCGCCGGACGTGCCGGCGGTTTGATTTTACGCGATGCCTCGCCTCGTCAGAGGTTCTTCGTATCGTGGCAGGCGGCGCCGCAGGAGTTGGTGTAGGGGATCGGCATGGCCGCGCCCGGAGCGACGCCCTTGACGCCCTTGTTGTCCTTGCGCGGAACGTCATAGACGTGCGAGCTGATGTCGTTGACCCAGTAGTTCTTGCCGTCCTTGCCGATCATGCCCTTGCCGAAACCGGCGCCGGTCTGCGCGGTCTTGGCATTGTGGCAGTCGGAACAGGCAATCTTCGCCGGATCCACCTTGCACTTGGACTTGTCCGCCAGATGCTCCTTGATGTCCTTGCGGTTCTCGTGGCAGGAAGTGCACACCTCGGACGTCTTCGGATCGCGCTTCAACTGGTGGAGGGACTTGCCGTTGCCATGCGGATCGTGGCAGTCGAAGCAGGCGACCAGTTGGGTACCGTTGCGATACTTCTTGGCCTTGATCAGATCCGAGTAGGGCTGGTGATGGCCTTTCGAATGCAGGCCGTCCGCCCAGAAGTCGGTATTGGCGCCATCCGCGCGTGTGGTGTATTCCTTGAGGAACTTGTTGCGCGAGGTGCCGGGCAACATCATCTTGTTGTCCTTGTTCACCGGCTGGTCGTTGTTCAGGTTGCCCTGGGGCCGGCTGTGGCACTGCCCGCACAGCACATCGGCACGTTCCGCCGACAGCTTGTTGGGGCTGACGATGGTGGCGGGCATGTCGATCTCTTTCGCCTTGTCGTGCACCGAACCGGGACCGTGACAGGTTTCGCAGCCCAGGTTGAGCTCGTTGGGCTTGCCGTCGCCGTCGATGTCCATCTCACCGTTGCGATCATTGGCGGAGCCCGCGATGTAGTCGCCCTTGGCGTTCTTGACCAGCGTATAACCGGCGTAATGGCAGGACGCGCATTCCTTGTCGAAGGACTTGCCCTGCGGCGGATCGATCAGCTTCTTCGTCTGCTCGTTGAAGAACCAGTCGGCGTGATAGTCGCGCCAGGGCTTGCGGGTACGGTCGGCAAAGCTGTCGTCGCCGTTCTGGTTGAACTGGACGAAGGGGAACAGGTTGGCGCCGACGCGAACGAGGTAGCGCTGCTTGTAGAGGCCGCCGCCGTAGGTCATGTCCACCGTGTAGACGCGGGCCGGATCCTTGGGGTCCCTGGCGTTTTCGGCGCGGAACTTGAGCTTGCCGTCGGCATCCTTGAAGAAGGTGGCGGTGAAGCTCACGCTCGCCGCATCGGCAGGGGCCTTGGTGGCGATCAGGTACTTGTCGAAACCACGCTTCGGGTCGAAGCCGTAGAACCAGAACTTGGTGCCGGCCATCAGCTTGTCGAGGCCCTTGTTGAACTCGGGGAAGCGCGAATGGTCCTGCAGCTTGCTCGGCTTGCCGATGACCGTCATGCCCAGCCGGTGCAGGGTCTTGGTGAAGTGCTTCTGGTCCTCGTGGCACTCGATGCACGCGGTGCTGCCGATGTAGGTGGCATTCGGCGGCACGTTGCCGGAGATCTTGATCAACATCGGCGCAGCGCCCAGTTCATCGGTGCCCAGCGCCTTGCGCGACTTGCTCCCGCCGGGCAGGTATTTGCTGGTGGCGGGTTCGACATAGACGAAGTATTTTCCGCCGGGCACGTCGGCAAAGCTGAACTCGCCCTTGGCATTGGTCCTGGCATTCAGGTAGCGCCCGCGGTTGGCGGCGAGGCTGTCCTCCAGCGGCTCGTCGTTCGGCGAATCCGCCTTGACCTCGATCGGCGTTTTGCCCATCGCGGCTATGTCCTTGGCTGGAATCAGCCAGACCGTGGCATCGGCAACCTTGAGGAAGGTCTCCTTGCTGCCGTCCTCGACCACGCCCTTGAACGAGGTATTCGGGTAGCTCTTGACGCCTGTCTGAGTGCAGCCGTAAATCAGGAACACGGAGGCCAGCGCCAGCAGACTCCCGGTAATGGTTTTTTTCATGATGATCCCCTTATTGGCAATGACGTCACTGCCAAGGATTACGCAATTTCCATACCAATGCCGATTCGCATCTCCCTGCGGAGCTGTCCCTTGAATTGCACGGGCGGCCTTGGCCGAAATGTCGCGAAATGACGACAGTTGTCACTAATTGGTGACAATTCCCCAGCGCTTCATGCGCACATAAAGGTTCTGCCGGGGTATGCCGCTCAGACGCGCCGCTTCGGACACATTGCCTCCGGCGGCGGCGAGCAGACGTTGAAAATAGTCGCGCTCGAACTCGCCGCGAGCATCCTGATATGCCAGCGCGTTCAGGCTTGCCGTCGCGCCGCCGGGTTCCGTTGCCGGGGACGGCTCGCCGCCCGGGAGCAGATGCAGGGTATCGATCGGGCCGCTGGTGTGCAGCGCCACGGCACGCTCGATGCAGTGCTGCAGCTGCCGCACATTGCCCTCCCAGCGGCAGCGTTCCAGCGCCTGCAGGGCTGCGGGCGTGAGGGGTCCGCAGGTCTTGCCGAATTTCGTGCTGTAAAGGTCCAGAAAATGGGTGGCCAGCGGCACGATGTCCCCGGTGCGCTCGCGCAGGGGCGGCATGGTCACCGACACCACCGCGATGCGGTAGTAGAGGTCTTCCCGAAACCGGCCGGCCTTGACTTCGGCAAGCAGGGGCCGGTTGGTGGCGCAGATCAGGCGAAAGTCGGCCCGGCGTGCCTGCGTGCTGCCGATGCGGGTGAAGCTGTGGTCCTGCAGCACGCGCAGCAGGCTGCTTTGCAGCTTCGGGCTCATGTCGGCGATTTCGTCGAGGAACAGGCTGCCGCCGTGCGCCTTCTCGAAGTAGCCGGCATTGGCCTGGCCGGCTCCGGTGAAAGCGCCCTTTTCGTGGCCGAACAGCAGGCTTTCCAGCAGGGTTTCCGCCAGCCCGCCGCAATTGACCTCGAGAAAGGACTTCGCGGCGCGCGTGCTCAGCGCATGGATCATCCTGGCGGCAAGCTCCTTGCCCGTGCCGCTTTCGCCTTCCAGCAGGACCGTGGTGTCGAGGCCGGCGACCTGACGGATCTGGCCGAGGACCCGTTCCATGGCGGGAGACTGTCCGATCAGGTCCGGTACGCCGGATTCGCCGGACAGGCGGGCGCGCAGGCCATTGATTTCGCGATAGGCTCGGTCGAGCTCCAGCGCCTTGCCGATGACGGCTTCCAGGGCTTCGAGGTCCTCGAACGGCTTGGTCTGATAGTCGAACACCCCTTCGCGCACGGCCGCCACGGCATCGCGCACGTCGGCGAAGCCCGTCATGAGAATGCCCACCAGATGAGGCCGGCGCGCGCGAAACTCGCGCAGCAGATCGATGCCATTGTCGTTGGGCAGGCGCTGATCCATCAGCACGAGGTTGAAATCGTCGGCCGCGAACAGCCGTCGAGCCTCCGCGCCGTCCGCCGCCAGGCTCACCAGCGCCGTTTTGGCCAATAGCCGTTCGAACAGGATGCGGGTGTGGCGGTCATCATCGACCACGAGGATTTTTGGCAGCATGTCAGGTCGGGTTGCTGTTGGT
>DAIOGL010000225.1:0-4807 GCA_036745235.1 Sulfuritalea sp. | reverse complement strand
GTCTTCGGCACCCTGCCGGCGGCGACGGATTTCAAGGCGCTGCTCGATCGCGCCTGGCCCAGACAATGATTCCCGACAATCCCGCCTGGCTCGCCGCCACCGAGTTCATCGACCACGAGCATCCGGCAATCCGGGCCTTCGTCGCGGCGACAGTCGGCGCCGGCGATACGGCGAAGGACAAGGCCTTGAAGCTCTACTACGCGGTGCGCGACGGCATCCGCTACGACCCCTACAGTTCGAGCATGAAGCGTGAGGCGATGCGCGCCAGCACCACCCTGCTGAACGGGGTGGCCTACTGCGTACCGAAGGCCATACTCTATGCGGCCTGCCTGCGCGCTGTCGGCATTCCGGCGCGGCCCGGTTTCGCCGACGTGAAGAACCATCTCTCCACCGAAAAGCTCACGCGCCTGATGGGTACCGACATCTTCGCCTGGCACGGCTACGTCAGCCTCCGGCTCGACGGCAAGTGGGTCAAGGCGACACCGGCCTTCAACATCGAAATGTGCCGGCGCTTCGGCGTGCCGCCGCTGGACTTCGACGGCGAAAACGACTCGCTGATGCATCCCTACAACTCGGCCAACCAGCGCCACATGGAGTACGTCAGGCAGCGCGGCGAGTTCGACGACCTGCCCTACGACGAACTGGTGGCCGACATGCATGCGATGTATCCCAACCTGGTCGCCATCAGCGAAGGGCAGGCGGGCGGCGACTTCGACCACGAAGCAATCGGCCGGCCGGCGTCATGAGTTTGCGAATTGAGCGGCAGGGCGCGGTCACCACGGTCATCATCGACCGACCGGCGGCGCGCAATGCGATCGACCGCGCCACGGCGGCGGCGGCGGCCGACGCCTTTCGTCAATTCGACGCCGATCCCGCAGCTTCCGTCGCGGTGCTCTGCGGCGCAGGCGGCCACTTCTGCGCCGGTGCCGACCTGAAATCCTTCGTCGCCAACCCCGACGAGTGGCAGCTCAGCGAAACCGGCGACGCGCCGCTGGGCCCCACCCGGATGCTGCTGTCGAAGCCCGTGATCGCCGCCGTCTCCGGCTACGCGGTCGCCGGCGGACTCGAGCTCGCGCTCTGGTGCGACCTGCGCGTCATGGAGCACTCCGCGACCTTCGGCGTCTTCTGCCGGCGCTGGGGCGTGCCGCTGATCGACGGCGGCACGATCCGGCTCTCGCGCCTGATCGGCCATTCGCGTGCGCTCGACCTGATCCTCACCGGCCGGCCGGTCGGCGCCGACGAAGCGCTCGCGATGGGTCTCGCCAATCGCGTGGTGGCGGACGGTGAGGCGCGGGCGGCGGCCGAAGCGCTCGCCGCGCAGATAGCTGCTTTCCCGCAGACCTGCATGCGCCACGACCGCCTGTCGAGCTACGAGCAGTGGGGCCTGCCGTTGAACGAAGCGCTGCGGAACGAATGCCGCCACGGCAGGATTTCGCTGGACAGCGGCGATGCGAAATCCGGCGCCGACCGGTTCCGCCAGGGAGACGGGCGCCATGGCCGCTTCGCCGAGTAGGGCCGCGGTCGCGGTGGAGGAGCCGAATCGCCGCGCCGACATCGTGCGCGCGGCCGGGCGCCTGTTTCACGAGAAAGGCTATTCGGCCACTACCATCCGCGACATCGCGGGCGCCGTCGGCATGCGCTCGGGTTCGCCCTTCTATCATTTCAAGACCAAGCAGGACATGCTGCGCGCCGTGGTGCTGGAGGGCTTGACGGCGATCAGCACCGCCGTGGCCGAAGCCGCCCGCCCCGGCAAGTCGCCGCGCGACACCTTCGAGGCCATGTTGCGCGCGCATCTGGGCCAGTTGCTGGGCGCCGAGGGCCGCGATTTCGCCGCCACGCTGCTGCATGAAACCCGCCACCTCGACCCCGCGGTGCAGGTCGAGCTGGTGGCGCTCAAGGATCGCTACGAAGCCATGTGGCAAAAGGCGCTGAAGGATTTGAAGCGTGCCGGGCTGATCGCCGACGACAGCCGGGTCGCGCGGCTGTTCCTGCTGGGCGCATTGAACTGGACCGTGCAGTGGTACCGGCCGGACGGGCCGCAAAGCATAGACCAGATCGCGCGGCAGCTCGCCGATCTGGTTCTGGGCAAAAGCAAATAGCCGGGGCCGTCCCACCTACGAACGGTCGAATTACTTCGCAGCCTTGCCGTTCGTGCCTTCCTCGGCAAACATGCCGTGCTGGGCGAACTGGCAGATCGCGGCGATGATCGGATGAGTCAGCTTGCGTTCGGTCGTGATGGCGTAGATCTGTTCGCGCACAACATCGATCCGGCCGACGACCTGCACGTCGTGCTGCCGGACGATGTGGCTCTCGATCGCCGTCGGCGCCACAAAATATCCGGCCCCTGCCTGGCCGAAGGCCATGAGCAGCGCGCTGTCGTCGAACTCGCCGACGATGCGGGGACGCAGGCGTTTCGATTCGAACCAGCGCATCAGCCGCGGCTGCAGGGCGACGTCCGCCCCGGGCAGGAGGAAGGGCGCCCCATCCAGCAAGGCCGGAAAGGCAGCGTCGCTCCGGTCGATCAGGGATCCGGCGCCGAAGACGCTCGCGCCGCTTTCGCCGAGGAAATGGTCGTAGCCCCGCACGTTGAGGTTGTCGGGCATGGGCCGGTCCGCGATCACCATGTCGAGGCGATGCACCGCCAAGTCGGCAAGCAATGAGGTTAGCCGCCCTTCGCGACAGATCAGGCGTATCGGCTCGGCGAGGCCGAGCGATGGTTCCACCAGGCGGTAGGCCACCATCTTCGGCACGGAATCGGCGATCCCGACGCGAAACGGCACGCTGTGCAACAAGGAATCGTCACGAATGGCGTCGAGCATTTCGTCGCCCAGCACGAAGATCTGCTCCGCGTAGCCCAATAGACGCTGGCCGGTTTCCGTCAGTTCCAGCCCTCGCCCGACGCGACGAAACAGTTCGACGCCGAGCACCGACTCGAATTCGCTCAACTGGCCGCTGATCGACTGGGGCGTCAGATGCAACTGCTCGCCGGCGCGGGCGATGCTCCCGGACTTCGCGACCATCCAGAAATAGCGCAAGTGCTTGTAATTGAGGTTTGCCATCGGATCGTTACATCGGTTTTTTGGATATATTATTCAATAATATTCGATTTGTGCGATGTCTTTACCTCCCCTAGACTCCGATTTGCATCAGTCTTGGAAGGAGTGCATCGATGAGACGCATCGCTCGGCCCAACGCCGCATCACGGAACTCGCAGCAATAGGAATCAGCCTCCCGATCGAATCAGCACGTTTTCCCACCGCAAGGAGAATCAGATGACGAACCCGAACCTCGCCCGTGTCGCCGACATGCGCAGCATTGCGCATGTCGGCGCCGAACCGCTGCTCGCCGCCAACAAGGTGATCCGCAATACCTACATGCTGCTGTCGATGACGCTCCTGTTCGCAGCCGTCACCGCAAGCGTGGCGGTGGCATTGAAACTTCCGCATCCCGGCCTGATCCTGACGCTGATCGGCTATTTCGGCCTGTTGTTCGCCACCACCAAGCTGCGCAACAGCGGCTGGGCGCTGGTGTCGGTCTTCGCTCTGACCGGCTTCATGGGCTATACGCTCGGGCCCATCGTCAGCCACTATCTGGGCCTGCCCAACGGCGGGCAGACGGTGATGACGGCGATGGCCGGCACCGCCGCCATATTCCTCGGAATGTCCGGCTATGCGCTGATCACCCGCAAGGATTTCAGCTTCATGGGCGGCTTCCTGACGGCCGGCATTCTGGTCGCCTTCGCCGCCGGCCTCGGCGCGATCTTCTTCGAAATTCCTGCACTGTCGCTGACTGTCTCGGCCGCCTTCGTGCTGTTGATGTCGGGCCTCATCCTCTATGAGACCAGCAACATCATCCACGGTGGCGAAACCAACTACGTGATGGCGACGGTCACGCTCTTCGTTACGATCTTCAATCTCTTTACCAGCCTGCTGCAACTGCTCGGCTTCATGAACAGCAGCGACTGAGTCCTCCGCGGCGGACGGGCGTCGCCCGTCCGCCTCTCTTCCGCCATCGGTGTCCCGGTCACCATGGCGGCTTTTTCTCCTGGCTGACCGATCATGATCGAACTCCTGCTCTCCCCCGAAGTCTGGATCGCCTTCTTCACGCTGACCGCGCTGGAGCTGGTGCTGGGCATCGACAACATCATCTTCATTTCCATCCTGGTCGACAAATTGCCGCGCGAGAAGCAGGAACTCGCCCGGCGGCTGGGTCTGTTCCTGGCGATGTTCATGCGCATCGGACTGTTGCTGGTGTTGTCGTGGATCGTCAGCCTGACCGAGCCGCTGCTCACGATACTGGGCCACGACATCTCCGGGCGCGACCTGATCCTGATGTCCGGCGGACTCTTCCTGATCTGGAAGAGCACCGGCGAAGTGCATCAGCTGCTCGAAGGCGAGGAGGGCGAAGCGTCCCGCAGCGTGCCGTCGAGTTTCGCCGCCGTCATCGGCCAGATCATGGTGATCGACCTCGTCTTCTCGCTCGATTCGATCATCACGGCGGTCGGCATGGTGAGCGAAGTCGCGGTGATGATTGCCGCGGTGGTCGCTTCCGTGGGCCTGATGATGATGTTCGCCAAAGCCATCGGCCGCTTCGTTTCCGAGCATCCGACGATCAAGATGCTGGCGCTGTCCTTCCTCGTCGTCGTCGGTGTCGTGCTTATCGCCGATGGCTTTGGCCACCACGTGCCCAAGGGCTACATCTATTTCGCGATGGCCTTCTCGGTCGGGGTCGAAATGCTCAACATACGCCTGCGCAAGAAGACGGCGAAGCCGGTCAGCCTGCACGAGTCCTATGTCCGCGAAAAGGC
>DAIOGL010000224.1:0-4816 GCA_036745235.1 Sulfuritalea sp. | reverse complement strand
TGGTCGCCATCTCGCGCGCGGCGTCGGTGTCGTAGCGCAGCTTGAGCATGATCAGCGCATCGCCGAGGCCGGTGAAGCCCAGCCCGACGCGGCGCTTGTTCTGCGCCTCCTTCAGCTGCTGTTCGAGCGGCCAGTGGGTGGCGTCGAGCACGTTGTCGAGCATGCGCACCGAGGTGTCGATGACGCGGCCGAAGGCGGCGAAATCGAAACTGGCTTTCTTGCTGAAGGCATCCTTGACGAACAGCGTCAGGTTGATCGAGCCGAGGCAGCAGCAGCCGTAGGGCGGCAGCGGCTGTTCGGCGCAGGGGTTGGTGGCCTCGATGGTCTCGCAGTAGTAGAGGTTGTTGTCCTTGTTCATGCGATCGAGGAACAGGATGCCCGGCTCGGCGTGATCGTAGGTGGAGCGCATGATCTGCTCCCACAGGTCGCGGGCGCGCACCTTGCGATAGACCCACTGGCCGTCGCCGCGCTGGTAGGCGCCGGCGGCCTTGATGTCGGCCGAGGGCGTGGCGCGATGCGTCAGTTCGATGTCGCCGTCGGCTTCGACCGCCTGCATGAAGGGATCGGTGACGCCGACCGAGATGTTGAAGTTGGAGAGGTCGCCGGCATCCTTGGCATGGATGAAGTCCTCGATGTCCGGGTGGTCGCAGCGCAGTACGCCCATCTGGGCGCCGCGGCGCGAACCGGCGGATTCGACCGTCTCGCAGGAGCGGTCGAAAACGCGCATGTAGGAAACCGGGCCGGAGGCGCGCGACTGGGTGCCCTTGACGTGGGCGCCGATCGGACGGATGGAAGAAAAGTCGTAACCAACGCCGCCGCCGCGGCGCATGGTCTCGGCGGCCTGCAGCAAGGCGGTGTAGATGCCGGGGCGGCCATCGACCACTTCGGAAATCGAATCGCCCACCGGCTGCACGAAGCAGTTGATCAGCGTGGCGCAAAGATCGGTGCCGGCGGCGGAGTTGATGCGACCGGCCGGAACGAAGCCGTTTTCCTGGGCCTCGAGAAAGCGCGCCTCCCAAAAACTTCGCTTGTCTTCCGCTTCTATCGAGGCCAGCGCGCGGGCCACGCGGCTGCGCACGTCGCGCACATCGCGTTCAGTTCCTTTTGCATACTTCTCGAGCAGGACTTCGCCCGAAATCTCCTGGGGTAGAGGCAGGTCCATCTGCCCGGTGTGCTCGTAACCGGTTGTTTCCTCTGTATTATTATTTGTCGTAGTCATAGTCTCTTCCGAAGAATAGGTCCAATTAAGGTGCCGTGGAGCGGGGAAGCATACCCCCGCGTTTTAGTCGTGAAAAGCAAAAAATTTTTACATCAAAAAAACAATGGCTTACATAATCAGCTAGTGCGGTCGATCAGTGCTCCCTACTAGATATAGTATGTTTTTCCTCGATGAAAGGGAAGGAAAAACAGGGGGATGGCGGCGCTTTTCAAGACTTGGCTTGAGCCCGAGTTGGGTCGCTTTTTGCTTGGGGGAATTACCGTTGAACTGTCAAGGGGGTTGACAGCCCTGCTACGACTGGAAGAGACGGAAATCGGAGGCTCAGGCGATGAGCTCCGCCGTGTGCCTCGCAATAATCCATTCTTCGTTCGTGGGTATGACGCGAACGTCGATTTCGCTGTCCGCCGCCGAGATTTTCGACGCGTTGGCGGCGTTGGCTTCGACATTCAGCTTCAATCCCAGCCAACCGAGCCGGGCGCAAACCTGTTCTCGCACCGGAGCGCCGCGTTCGCCGATGCCGCCCGTGAATATCAGCGCATCCAGGCCGCCCAGCGCCGCGCACAGCGAGCCGATTTCGCGCACGACGCGGTAGCAGAACAGATCGACGGCTTCGCGCGCCTCGGGCGCACCGGAATCGAGCAGGACGCGCATGTCCTGGCTGATGCCGGAAACGCCGAGCAGGCCGGATTCCTTGTAGAGCAGCCGGGTGAGGGCCTTGGCATCCATCTGCCGATAGTCCATCAGGTACAGCAGCACGCCGGGGTCCAGATTGCCGGTGCGGGTGCCCATCATCAGGCCATCGACGGCCGTGAAGCCCATGGTCGAGGCCTGGCTCTTCAAATTCTTCATTGCGCACATCGAGGCGCCATTGCCGAGGTGCGCCACGATGACGCGCCCGCTGGCACGCCTGGCATCGAGGTGCTGCGGCAGAACCTCCGCGATGTATTCGTAGGACAGGCCATGGAAGCCGTAGCGGCGCACGCCTTGCGCGGTGATGGCGCGGGGCAGGGCGAACAGCTGCGCGACCTCCGGCTGGCTGCGGTGGAAGGCGGTGTCGAAGCAGGCGACCTGCGGCGTGCCCGCCATCGCGGCGGTCATCGCATCGATGCCGGCGAGGTTGTGCGGCTGGTGCAGCGGAGCCAGCGGAATGAAGCCGCGCAGCGCATCGACGACGGCGTTGTCGAGCACCATCGGCTGCGAGAACTTTTGCGCTCCATGCACCACGCGATGGCCGACGCCGCAGATGCGCCAGCCGGCCTCGCGTTGACGCAGCCAGTCGAGCAGAAAGCTCAAAGCCGCCTTGTGCGGAGTCTCGGCCGGGCCGTCGAGGTCGAGATCCAGGTCGTCCAGCACCCGGTCGCCCGAGTCCTTGGCCTTGAAGTGCGCCGCCTGACCGGCGGCGCCTATGCCGTCGATCAGGCCGACCAGTTCGGGCTGCTGCGGAATGGTCGCGCCACGTGCGAACAGGGCGAACTTGATCGAGGACGAGCCGGCATTCAGGGTGAGGATCGCGTCGGCCATGCGTCAGGCCTTCTTGCGCTTGGCATGCGCCATGACCATCGCCACGGCGGTCGACGCGGTGCGCGTTTCGGCCGAGTCGGCACGGCTGGTCAGCACGATCGGCACGCGGGCGCCGAGCACGATGCCCGAGGTCAACGCGTCGGCGAGGTATTCGAGCTGCTTGGCCAGCATGTTGCCGGATTCGATGTCGGGCACCAGCAGGATGTCGGCCTGGCCGGCGACGGCCGACTTGATGCCCTTGGTGCGCGCGGCAACCACGGAGATCGCGTTGTCGAAGGCCAGCGGGCCGTCGAGCAGGCCGCCGGTGATCTGGCCGCGATCGGCCATCTTGCACAGCGCGGCGGCGTCGAGCGTGGCCTGCATCTTCACATTGACGGTTTCCACCGCGGCGAGGATCGCCACCTTCGGGTCCGGAATCTTCAGCATGTGCGCGAGATCGATCGCGTTCTGCACGATGTCGACCTTGTCCTCGAGATTGGGCGCGACGTTGACCGCCGCGTCGGTGATGAACAGCAGGCGCGGATAGGTCGGCACGTCCATCAGGAAGACGTGGCTGATGCGCCGCGCGGTGCGCAGGCCGGTGGCCTTGTCGATCACTTCGCTCATCAGTTCGTCGGTGTGCAGCGAGCCCTTCATCAGGGCCTCGACCTGGCCTTCGCGCGCCAGCGATACCGCCGTCTCGGCGGCGGCGTGGCTGTGGGGAACGTTGATCAGGGTGCAGCCATAGAGGTCGAGCTGATTGCCCTCGGCGATCTGGCGGATCTTGTCTTCGGGCCCGACCAGGGTAGGGATGATCAGGCCGCGATCACGCGCCAGCAACGCGCCCTTGAGCGATTCGGCGTCGCAGGGATGCGCCACCGCCATGGAGATCGGGGTCAATCCCCTGGTGATCTCGAGCAGGTGCTCGAAGCGCGCCTTCCTGGTTTCGGACAGCTTGAAGTCCGGCAGATTGGCCTTCAGGCGCTTGATCTTTTCGGTGGGCGCCAGCACTTCGGCGGTTCCGGTGATGACCTTCTGCCCGTCCTGGTTGGCGCACGCGCAATCGAACACGATGTGGTGGTTGCGCGGAAATTTTTCCTGGCAGGTGATGGTCACCGTCAGCGTGTCGCCGACCCGCACCGGATGCGCGAAGTGCAGCGTCTGATCGACGTACACGGTGCCCGGGCCGGGAAACTGGGTGCCGAGCACATTGGAAATCAAGGCTCCGCCCCACATGCCGTGGGCGATGACCTCGCGCAGCATCGACGAATGCGCGTACTCGGGATCGACGTGCGAGGGATTGATGTCGCCCGACATGATCGCGTACATCTGTATGTCCTGCTGGCGCAGGGTGCGAACCAGCACCGCGCTGTCGCCGACGGCGATTTCGTCGAAGGTCCGGTTTTCGATGTATTCGGAATTGGTAGCTTGGATTTGGGTCATGAGCGTGCTCCCTTTGCCGACATTATGAGCTTAGCCCGGAATTGCTGCAATGCAATAAATCGCGCCGGCTATTCAGTTGTCCTTCTCCCGCACAGGGGAATGGCAGGCGGGCTGTTAGAGTGCGGACTTATCGGAGCCGGAGCCACTCATGAACGACCGCATTCGCCAATTGCTCGACCAGATGTCCGCGCTCGAAGAGGACCTGAGCATCGCGCTTCACGAACAGGAAGCCAGCGCGCTGTTCCAGATCAACGGAAAGCGCGTCGAGTTCGAGCATTCCATCAGGCAGGCGCATCGCCGGCTCAAGACCGGATTCTTCCGCTGGGTCGTGGCCTACCGCCCGCAGAACCTCATCACCGGCCCGATCATCTATTCCATGATCATTCCGATGGCGATCCTCGACCTGTTCGTCAGCTTCTACCAGATGACGTGTTTCCCGATCTACGGTGTGGCCAAAGTGCGTCGCGGCAACTACATCGTGTTCGACCGGCAGCAGCTCGAATATCTCAATATCATCGAAAAGTTCCATTGCACCTATTGCGCCTACGGCACCGGCCTGATCGCTTACGTGGAAGAGATCGTGGCGCGCACCGAGGAATATTTCTGCCCGATCAAGCATGCGCGCAGGATGCTCGGCACCCATGCGCGCTATGC
>DAIOGL010000223.1:0-4818 GCA_036745235.1 Sulfuritalea sp. | reverse complement strand
GGAATGAAGCTGTTGGAGACTTTCTCGGGCACGTATTGGAGGCAGTAATGAGCAAAGTAGACTGGCCCGACCAAGTGTCAGGGGCTCTCAAGAAACACATTCCAAGTGACTGAAACGGAAAAGAGTTTCAAGCAGCCTGTGGAATTGGAGTGAGCTGTAGGCCGAGCTTTTCGGCACGCTTGGCAAGGTGGTGCATGACGCGCTGGCGATAGCGTTCCTCGTAGTAATCCTGACCTTGATCGGTGTATTCCGTGCCCTTGGTCAGCATCGTGTAGATCAGGCGCGCCAGCTTGTGTGCCGTGGCGGTGATCGCCTTGGCTCGATCCAGACGGGCGCACAGGCGACGGAAATAGGCACCGAGAGACGACTGACTGCTGCGCAGTGCCGCCGCCGCCAATCGCAACGCCTGTGCGGCCCGATTGGCGGTACGCTTGCTGGCGCCCGACAGCACCTTGCCGCCCGAAATCTTGGTTCCCGGACACAATCCCAGCCAACTGGCGAAATGCTTCGCGCTCTTGAAGCGGGACATGTCGGGGCCGACCTCGGAAATGACCTTCAGCGCTGTCGTGGTGTCGATGCCGTTGATGGTAAGCGGTCTATGAGGGACGCCCTTGACGACGCCAACGCGGTGGTCGCCGACCGAGATTCAGTTCAAGCTGCGGACTTTGTAAGGTGCCAGGGCAGCAAGGCTTCGTAGTCGTCTGCCGACTTCGCCAGAGGAATCGCGCGGAACAGTCCGACGAGATAGCGATACGGATCGATTCCATTCGCCTTGCACGTCTCGATGAGCGAATAGAGATTGGCGCTGGCATTAGCGCCACCGACAGTATCGGCAAAGAGCCAGTTGCGCCGGCCGACCACGAAGGGGCGGATCGCGTTCTCGCACGGGTTGTTGTCGATCGGCCACGCGCCGTTCTCGACGTAGCGGATCAACTTGGGCCACTGCCCCTGCAGATAATGCAACGCCTTCCCCAGCAAGCTGTTCGGAGCCACGCTGTGCAAATGGCGCTGGAGCAGGTCTTCGATCTTCGTGAGTACCGGTCGGCTTTGTTCTGAACGCAGTTGTCCTCGCTCGACCGGCGTCATTGCCCGTGCACGCGCTTCGACTGCATACAACTCGGCAATGGCCGAAATAAATTGCGTAGCGAGTTGATCAGGACTGCGCGTACTCTTAGGCAGCACGGCCTCCGCCTCAATGAAATAGCGTCGGCAATGAGCCCAGCATCCAAGATGTACCAGGGCGTGGGTCCGGGCGATGCCGTTGTACACCTCGTAGCCGTCGGTCATCAGCACCGCTCCTTGGCGGATGCCCGCATAGAGGTCAGCGGCGTGGGTACCCCCACGGCCCGGTGCGTAGCCGAACAAGCGCACCGGTGGCCCGGACCCGCTCATCTGCGCCCACAGATAACTCTTCGTCTGCGCCGCGCGCCCAGATTCTTTCAACACCTGAATCACTGTCTCGTCGCCGAACACCAGATCGGCATCGAGCAGATGGTCGCGCAGCAAATTGATGATGGGCTGCACTGCCTGGCCCACGCGTACGACACTGGCCGCCAGCGTGTTGCGCGACAGATCTCCGCCGAAGCGCCCCGGCAACGCAGCCTGCCGGTACAGCGGCAGCGAGTCCTGGTATTTGGAGGGCACCACCCACGCCAGCGCCTCTTCTGTCAGCAATCCCTTGGGGATGATCCGTGCCGGCGCCGGCGTCACCTTGATGCCCTGGTCGCAGCACGGGCAGGCATACTTGACCCGCTGATGCTGGATCACCCGAACCTGCTGCGGAATGATGTCGAGCTGTTCGCTGATCTCGACACCGATCTCCATCAAGGCCGTACCGTCATGGCCGCAGATCCGCTCCGCTTCCGGCAGTTCGTGCCGAATCACTTCTCTCGGGAGTGACGGATCGAGTGGTTTGCGCCCGCGCTTCTTGCGCGTATGCCCGGCGACCTCGATTCCGTCATCGGGTTCGTCTTCCTGTGCCACGGGTGTTTCCGAGGTCGGCGCCAGTGCCTCTGCCTCGTTGAGAAACATATCGCGTTGGTCCGTGCCGCGGGCTTCGCTCCTGGCGGCAAACAGCTGGTGCAGAAATGCCTTGAGCCGTTCTTGCAGGAGATCACGCTCCACCTTGACGACCTGCAACTCACCACGCAGCGCGTCGCGCTCGGCGATGAGCGCGTTGAATTCTTCGGTGGTGATCGTCATATTCTGCATCGATGAGTTTGACAAACGATGCAGAATATCGTTCGTATGCGACCGGCGAAGTCAGGTTGACCTCGCCGGGCGACATGGAGTCGGAATTCAGCGGGTGGCTGAGTTCTGCCAGAGATGCGGCAGCAATTCCTCGATCCGACTCGCCGGCTGAGTTGGCAGCCGTGTCAGAACATCCTTGAGGTAGGCATACGGATCGTGGCCATTGAGCTTGGCCGACTGGATCAAACTCATGATCGCCGCGCCGCGTTTGCCCGCACGCAAGCTGCCGGCGAAGAGCCAGGCTGACCGGCCTTGAGCAATGGGACGTATGCGGTTTTCGTTCCAATTGTTGTCGATCGGGATGTCGCCATCGTCGAGAAAGCGCATCAGCGCCTCCCAGCGGTTCACGCTGTAGTCGATCGCCTTGGCAATGGCGGATCCCTCATGGACCAGTTTGCGCTGCGCCACCATCCAGGCCAGAAGTGCCTCGGCAATCGGCCGGCTTTCGCGTTGCCGCAATTGCCGTCGTTCATCGGCTGTCAGATCCATCGCCCGTTTCTCGATCTGGTACAGGTGGCTGTAGAACGGCAGCGCCGCGGCAGCGATCTGGCTTTGGTGATTGGCGTACAGATCGAAGAACTTCCGCCTCGAATGGGCCAGGCATCCGGCGTCGACCACCCCCTGCGTCAGGAGCTGCTTATATCCCGAGTAGTTGTCGCAGACGAGGACGCCCTTCCACTCGCCGAGGAACTCCCTGGCATGCTGACCGGCGCGGCTCTCGGCGAAGTCATAGACCACCCCCTGGAGGGTGTCATAGACCGTGGTGCAGTAACTCCATACGTAGGCTCGCTTGGTCTTCCCCGCCCCCGGATCGAGCATCGCCACCGGGGTTTCGTCCGCATGCAGCACGCACCGGGTCAGTACGGCGTTCTTCAGTGCATCCACCACGGGCTGCAGCGCGACACCGGTTTCTCCTGCCCATTGCCCCAGTGTCGAGGCGGGGATGACCAGACCGCTGCGCCCCAGGATGCCGGACAGCCGGTACAGGGGCAAATGATCCGCGAACTTCGACACGGCGACATGCGCGAGCATCCCGGCCGTCGGCAGGCCCTTGTCGATCACCTGCGCCGGTACCGGCGCCTGGGTCAGGGTTTCGCAGTCATCGCAGACCCACTTGCCACGGATGTGACGCTCGACGCTGATCGTGCCCGGGGTGTAGTCCAGCTTCTCGGCCACATCTTCGCCAATACGCTTGAGCAGGCAGCCACAGCGGCAGGTCGTCGATTCGGGTTCGTGGTGGATGTCGGTGCGCGGCAGGTGCGGCGGAATCGGCGCCCGTTTGGGCTGGCGTTTTTCAGGATCCTTGGCCGGCGGGCCGAGCTTCTCGATTTCCGTCTCGATCGCGGCGATATCCGCCGCACAGGTTTCGTCGAACAGCTTGATCTGCTCGGCCGACAGCCTCTCGGCCTGGGCGCCATATTTCCAGCGCCGGTACAGGGCCAGTTCCTGCGTCAGCTTGTCGATCTTGCCCTGGCGCCAAGTGAGTTCGCTTGCCTGCTGGGCAATCAGGGTGTCCTTGCTGGCAATCTGCGTGATCAACTGGTGCGCCAGTTCCCGCAGTTGCTCAGGGTTCAGTTCGGCAAGCGTGGCGACATCGACCATGTCCCGAATGATACGGGCACCACGTCGAGACTATGCGCCAAGCATGGCGCATTTATCCCCCGTCATCGGTCTTGACTACAGTAGGCGGATCACGCCGTCGGCGCCCAGGCGTTGCCACGGCAGGCCAAGGACCAGCGCGTCAAATTGGCCGCGACTGAGTGACACGGTGGCTCCCTCTTTGGGCCAGGCGAATCGGCCCTGGTCCAAACGACGGCTGGCCAGCCAGATGCCGATGCCGTCATGGACCACGACCTTCATCCGCGTCCCCCGCTGATTGGCGAACAGATAGGCGTGGTGCGGGCGGGCTTCGCCGAACACCACCACAATTCTCGCCAGCAGGGTGTCGGTCCCGGCCCGCATGTCGATCGGCACTACCGACATCCACACCGCTTCGGTCCGGATCATTTCAGCCAGCCACGCAGCCACGCTGCGCATTCCGCTGCCGCCACGACCGGCCACTCGATCTTCACCACCGCGTTTGCGCGCCGGGCTTCGATTCGGATCTCGGGCAGACTTGACCCTGTGGGCGTGATCGCTACCGGCAAAAACTCCGGAGAGTGCGCCACCGGTGCGGCGGACTCCGCCGACCGACGCAGGCTCGGTGCCGTGACGCCGCGTGCCCCCATCCACTTGCGCAGCAGGTTTGCATTGACCCCGTTGGCCAGCGCAATCCCAGCCACCGATACCCCCGGCTCGCTGCATGCGCGAACCAGCTCGTCCTTGAATTCCTCGCTGTGCCTGCGCTTGCGGCGCGGCGCCTTCTCGATTCCCATAGTGTCCACCATCGTCCTTAGCGGACACCATGGTGCTCAACTCAATCGCCTGGGCATAGACGACTTCCCCGGGCGCTTACTATCGTTCACCCGGCCTGTCGATATAGTCGAATTGGGTGCGTGCGCATCGCCGTCAGGTCGATTCCCGCCAGCAACCAGTGCAGTTGCTCCACCGTGAGTTCGACCACCGCCG
>DAIOGL010000222.1:0-4853 GCA_036745235.1 Sulfuritalea sp. | reverse complement strand
CAGCACCACCAGCGGCGGACGCTGGCGCGTGCCGCCCATCGAGTAGTCGACGGCGGGGCTGTCGAATTCGATTTCCAGCGAATTCTGGCCGCGGGTCATGGCCAGGTAGACCTCGGCCAGCAGTTCGGCATCGAGCAGCGCGCCGTGCAGCTGGCGGCCCGAATTGTCCACGCCGAATTCGGAACACAGGGCGTTGAGGTTGTTCTTCTTGCCCGGCCGCATCTCGCGCGCCATGCGCAAGGTGTCGATCACCTCGCCGCAGATCTGCTCGATGCTCTCGTGCTGCAGCAGGCCCAGTTCGTTGTTGAGGAAGCCGACGTCGAAGGCGGCATTGTGGATCACCAGCTCGGCGCCGCGGACGAACTCCATGAAGTCGGCGGCAATGTCGCCGAACCTCGGCTTGTCGGCGAGGAATTCGTTGGTCAGGCCGTGGATCGCGATGGCGCCGGGATCGATCACCCGTTCGGGGTTGATGTAGGCGTGGAAGCGCTGGCCGGTGAGCTGGCGGCCGCGCAGTTCGACGCAGCCGATTTCGATGACGCGGTCGCCGGTGCGGAAATCGAGCCCGGTGGTTTCGGTGTCCAGAACAATCTTGCGCATTTATCCTCCGTTGCGGGCGAGTTCCACGCCGCGCCGCGCCAGCACGTCGGCACGCTCGTTCTCGATGTGGCCGGCATGGCCCTTGACCCAGAACCATTCAATCGAGTGCAGCGCCGCCAGGCGATCCAGCTCGCGCCACAGGTCCTCGTTCTTGACCGGCTCCTTGCTGGCGGTCTTCCAGCCGCGCCGCTTCCAGCCGTGAATCCATTCGCTGATGCCCTTCTGCACGTACTGCGAGTCGGTATGCACGCGCGCCACGACCGGCTCCTTCAGGGCACGCAAGGCTTCGATCACGGCCATCATCTCCATTCGATTATTGGTGGTGTGGGGCTCGCCGCCGAACAGTTCCTTTTCGGTCGTGCCCTTGCGCAGGATCGCGCCCCAGCCGCCGGGGCCGGGATTGCCGCTGCAGGCGCCGTCGGTAAAAATATCGATCATTGGTCCACCTTCTGTGCAACGGTTACCAGGGCCTTGGCGCGCGCCTTGCGGTCGTTCCAGGCCGGAGTGATGAGGCGCATGCCGTGCTGGCGCTTGATGGCCTGCACGATATACACGGCGCCGGCGATCGGCCACCAGCGGTCGCCGGCCGCGTCCATGAACTGGAAGCGGCGCAGCCATTTTTCCTGCGTCACGGCGGGCGCGTAACAGCCGAAGGCGCCGCCCTGCATTTCGAAGCCGAGCAGCGAAAACCAGTCCTTCAGCCGCGGCACGCTGAGGTAGGCGCCGCGCCAGGGCGGCAGCGCCTGCCGCCGCGACAGCTTGCGCCGGGCGCCCCACAGGCTGAAGGGATTGAAGCCGGTAACGATTACCTGGCCCTCGGGCACCAGGATGCGCTCCACTTCGCGCAGCACCTGGTGCGGATTGGCGTCGAACTCCAGCGTATGGGGCATCACCACAAGATCGATGCTGTTGGCCGCAAAGGGCAGATAATGCAGATCGGAGCGTACTTCCGAATAGCCGTCGTAGCGGCCGTCGTCGCAACGGAAACGCAGCGGCATGCGATTGGAGCGCAGGAAGTCGTGGGTGGGCAGCGAGAGCTGGACGGCATTGAAGCCGAAAATGTCGGCGACCAGCAGGTCGTGCTTCTGCTGCTCCCAGTTGAGCACATACTGGCCGGCCGGTGTCTCGAGCCAGCTTTCGAATCCCTGAATTGACATTGCGCCCCGATTGGAGAAAATTGCCCGATGACTGAAATACTCGCCCTGCACGCTTTCGAAGACAACTACATCTGGCTGCTGCGCGCCGGAGGCTTCGTCGCGGTGGTCGATCCGGGCGATGCCGCGCCGGTATTCGCCCACCTCGAGCGCAGCGGCGACCGCCTCTGCGCCGTCCTCGCCACCCATCACCACGGCGACCACGTCGGCGGCCTGGCGGAAATCCTCCAGCGCTTTCCGGTCCCCGTGTTCGGCCCGGCGCTCGAGGGCATTCCCGGTGTCAGCCATCCGCTGGCCGGCGGCGAACGCATCGAACTGCCGGAAATGGAGCTCGAATTCGAGGTCATTTCCGTGCCCGGACATACCCGCGGCCACATTGCGTATTATGGCCCAAGTCTCCACGGCCACGGCGCCGTCTTCTGCGGCGACACGCTGTTCGGCGCCGGTTGCGGGCGGCTGTTCGAAGGCACGCCGGCGCAGATGCTGGAATCGCTCGCCAAACTCGCCGTATTGCCGGCGCCGACTCTTGTCTATTGCGCCCATGAATACACCCAGAGCAACCTGCGTTTCGCCCTCGCCGTCGAGCCGGGCAGCATCGCCGTGCAGCGCCGCAGCGAGCACGTTGCCCAGGACCGCGCGGCGGGCCGCGCGACGATACCGACCAGCATCCACGCCGAGCTGGAGACCAATCCCTTCCTGCGCTGGGACGCGCCGGCCGTGCGCGCCGCAGCGGCAAGCCGCCTCGGGCGCACCCCGGTCGACGCCGTGGAGACCTTCACCGCCATTCGCGAGTGGAAGAATCGCTTCTAGGCATCGCCGACCCGGGAATACCGTCCAATGACGACACGCCGCAGTTTCATCAAGACGCTCGCCGCGATTCCGCCGGCCTTTTGCTACCGGCACGCCTGGGCGGCGAATCCGTCGCCCGATCCCTCGCGGCTCGCGCTGATCATCGGCAACGCCAGCTACCGCGACGCGCCGCTGGACAATCCGGTCAACGATGCCAAGGCGGTTGCCGGGCTGTTCACCCAGGCCGGCTTCACCGTCGATTCCCGGCTCAACACCACGCGCGCCGACATGATTTCCGCGATCGAGCGCTTCGGCGCGGCGGCGAAGCGTTCGGAAACCCGGCTGGTGGTGTTCTATTACGCCGGCCACGGCGCCCAGCTCGACTGGCGCAACTACTTGCTGCCGGTCGATGCGGTGGTGGAAAAGCAGGAACACATGAAGCAGCGCTGCGTCGATCTGAGCCTGCTGCTCGGCCAGTTGAGCGCCGCGAAGGACAAGACCTTCGTCGTCATCCTCGATGCCTGCCGCAACAATCCCTTCGGTACGGCGTATCGCCCGGAACAGAAGGGCCTCTCGCAGTTCGACGCACCGGTCGGCAGCCTGCTCGCCTACGCCACCTCGCCCGGCAACGTGGCCTCCGATGGCGCGGGCGCCAACGGCCTTTACACCGAGAACCTGGTGCGCGAATTGTCCCAGCATGGCACGCGCATCGAGGACGCCCTCAAGCGCGTACGCCTGAATGTGCGCCTGGCCTCGCATGGCGAACAGATTCCCTGGGAGACCACCTCGCTCGAAGGCGACGTCTTCATCTTCGACGATGGACAGAAGAAGCTCTCCGAAACCGAACTGGAGAAACTCGTCGAGGCCGACGTCGCCGAATGGGCGCGCATCAAGTCCTCGAAAAAGCTCGACGACTGGGTGAGCTACCTGCGCAACTTCCCCAACGGCCGCTTTGCCGAAATCGCCCAGATGCGGCTGAACCGCCTGCTGGCGGACGTCGAAAAGGAGCGCCTGGAGAAGGAACGCATCGAGCGCGAGCGGCTCCGGCTCGCCGAAGAGCAGCGCCTTGCCGAGGAGCGCAAGCGGCTCGAGGAGCAGCAGCGCGAGGAGCAGCGGCGGCGCGAGGAAGAACTGCGGCAGATCGAAGCCAGGCGCAAGCAGGAGGCCGAACGCCTCGAGCGCGAGCGCCAGCGCATCGCCGAGGCCGAGCGCCGGGCGGCGGAGCTCAGAAAGCAGGAAGAACTGCGCCAGGCGGCGGAACAGAAGCGCTTGAGCGAGAAGAAACGCCTCGACCAGGAGCGCGCGGAGCGCGAGCAGGCCCGTATCGCGGCGGAGCAGCGCCTCGCCGCCGAGCGCAAGCAGCTCGAGGAGCAGCAGTTGCAGGAAAAGCGCCGGCACGAGGAAGAACAGCAGCGCGTCGAACTCGGTCGCCGCCAGGAGCAGGAACGCCTGGATCGCGAGCGCCAGCGCATCGCCGAGGCCGAGCGCCTTGCCGCGGCGCGCAAGCAGGAGGACGAGCAACGCGAGCTGGCGGCACGGCAGCGCCGGGAACGGGAACAACTGGTTCAGGCCGGGCCGGCCGGGGTTCAGGCGGCGTCTCCCGCGCCGGCGCCGTCCGCAGCGGCACCGGGTGCCGAGCCGGGCGCGGCACGACAACCGGGGCCGCCGGCGTCGCGGCCATCCGCGGCCCTGGGGCTCGAGATCCGGGCAGGCATTCCCATGCCGATGCTGATCAGGCCTTCGGCCAATCCCTTCTCTGCCGGCCGCTATCCGCTCAACCGCATTTTCACCGTCGGCGATGCGGCAACCATCGTGGTGACGGACATCCTGACCGGCATCGAGGAACGCACCCGCAAGACACATGTCACGCGGGTCGACTACGAAGAGGACCGCGTCGAATACAACAAGGGCCTTCTCGTCACCGACCTGATGGGCAACCCGATCAAGATCGGACCGGCCGAGTACGACAGCCCGGTGCAATGGACGCCGGCCGAGTTCCAGGTCGGCAAGAAATGGACCGCCGCCTTCCGCGTGACGAAGGGCGACAAGTCCTCCAACGCCTACTATGACATGCAGATCGTAAAGCGGGAGACCATCAACGTCCCGGCCGGAAGCTTCGATACCTTCAGGATCGAAGGCGAGGGCTGGAACACGACCCGTGGCTTGCGGCTCGATCTGAAACTCTGGCTGGTGCCGGGCATCAATTTTGCGATCAAGCGCGAATACATCACCCGCAACAGACGGGGAGGCATCGGCCAGAGCGAAAGGCAGGAGCTTGTCGCCCTGCGCCAGCATGTCTTCCAGTCTGCC
>DAIOGL010000221.1:0-4861 GCA_036745235.1 Sulfuritalea sp. | reverse complement strand
TTGACCCAGGCCACGCGCGGATGGCTTTGCAGATGTTGCGCGACGGCCAGCGCGTTTTCGCAATGCCGCTGCATGCGCAAGGGCAGCGTCTCGATGCCCTGCATCAGTTGCCAGGCGGAGAACGGCGACAGCGCGGGACCGAAGGTGCGCAGGGTTTCCATGCGCGCCTTCATGGTGAAGCCGAAATCGCCGAAGGTCTCGTAGAACTTCACGCCGTGATAGCCCGCCGACGGCTCGGTCATGCCGGGAAACTTGCCGCTGCCCCAGTCGAACTTTCCGGACTCGATCACGACGCCGCCCAGCGTGGTGCCGTGGCCGCCGAGAAACTTGGTCGCCGAATGCACGACGATGTCGGCCCCGTGCCGGAACGGCTGACAGAGATACGGCGAGGGGACGGTGTTGTCGATGATCAGCGGCACGCCGTGGGCATGGGCGATGTCCGCCACGGCCACGATGTCGAGCACGTTGAGGCGCGGATTGGCCACCGTCTCGGCAAACAGGCAGCGGGTGTTTTCCGACAGCGCCGCACGGAAATTTTCCGGATCGTCGGAATCGACGAACACGGTTTCGATGCCGAGCTTGCGCAGGCTGACGTCGAGTTGGGAAAAGCTGCCGCCGTACAGGGATCGCGCCGCAACGATACGGTCGCCGGCTTCGCACAGTGTCAGCAACGCGACGATCTGTGCCGCCAGCCCGGTGGCCGCGGCCACCGCAGCGCGCCCGCCTTCAAGCGCAGCCATGCGCTCCTCGAAGGCGGCGACCGTCGGATTGCCGATGCGCGAATAGACGTTGCCGAAGGTCTGCAGGTTGAACAGGCTGGCCGCGTGTTCCGCCGAATCGAAAACGAAGGAACTGGTCTGGTGGATCGGCAAGGCACGGGCACCGGTCGCTGCATCGGGCTGGGCGCCGGCATGCAGGCAGAGGGTTTCGATACCGTAGTGGCGATCCGTCATGAAATGGTGATCAAGGTAGATTCCGCCGATAATAGCGGCCCCGTCATCCCGCATAAGACGCGATCAGCCCCGCCTTTGACCCATGTTTCTGCTGAAGAAGCTCATCGCCGCCCTGATCCTGCCGCCCGCCGGGCCGCTGCTGCTCGCGCTGTTCGGGCTCTGGCTGGCGAGCTTCAACAGTCGGCGCCGGCGCGCTCTGCGTACCTGGGATTCCGCTTCGCGGGCAGGTAACGCCGGTTTCACGCTTGTCATACTTTCCCTGCTGTCCCTGTTCGCGCTGTCGCTGCCGGTCGTCGGCAACGCGCTCATGGGCCCGCTGGAGCCGTACCCGCCGATCACCCGCGCGCAATTGCAGCGGGCGCAGGCCATCGTCGTGCTCGGCGGCGGCTCCTATTACGCCGCACCCGAATACGGCAGCGATACGGTCGGCTACTACACGCTGGAGCGCCTGCGCTACGCCGCCCGGCTGGCGCGCGAATCCCGCCTGCCGCTGCTGGTGACCGGCGGCGCCCCGTTCGGCGCCCGGCCCGAGGCCGAGTCGATGCGCGAGGCACTGGAAAGCGACTTTGGCGTCAAGGTGCGCTGGGTCGAAAACCGCTCGCGCGACACGACGGAAAACGCCAGCCTGTCGGCGCCCATGTTGAAGGCGGCCGGCATTACCCGCGTCGCGCTGGTCAGCCATGGCTGGCATCTGCCGCGGGCGATCCCGCTGTTCGAAAAGCAGGGACTGGAGGTCATCGCGGCGCCGACCGCCTTCAGCACCGCCTCGCCGTCGCTGATCGAGAATCTGCTGCCGGGCGCCATGGTGCGCAGCCGCCATGCATTGAACGAATACCTCGGCCAGCTCTACAACCGCCTCAAGGAATTGATATGACCATCCCCCCATCCCCCTGCCCATGGCAGGGGGCGACCATTGTTCGCGGGCTTTGCCCGCTCCACATTCTGGCTGCTCCTCCTTGGGGCGGCCCTACGGAGAAGCCATGAACGACGAACTCCTGATCGGCCTCGTCTCCATCTCCGACCGCGCATCGAGCGGGGTCTATGAAGACAAGGGCATCCCCGCGCTGCGCGACTGGTTCGGCCAGGCGCTCAGTTCACCCTGGCGCATGGAAACGCGCCTGATCCCGGACGAGCAGGCGACCATCGAACAGGCCCTGATCGAACTCTGCGATACGGTCGGCTGCCATCTGGTGCTGACCACCGGCGGTACCGGCCCGGCCCCGCGCGACGTGACGCCGGAAGCCACGCTGGCGGTGGCGCACAAAGTGATGCCGGGCTTCGGCGAGCAGATGCGGCAGATTTCGCTGGCCTTCGTGCCGACGGCGATCCTGTCGCGCCAGGTCGGCGTGATCAGGGGCAAATCGCTGATCCTCAATCTGCCGGGGCAGCCGAAGTCGATCAAGGAAACGCTCGAAGGCGTCAAGGATGCCGAAGGCAGGCAAGTCGTCCCGGGCATCTTCGCCGCGGTGCCCTACTGCCTCGATCTGATCGGCGGGCCGTACGTGGAGACGCACGAGACGGTGGTCAAGGCTTTCCGGCCGAAGTCGGCGATCCGCCCGCCGCGCTGAAGCAGACGATCAGCTGTACGACTGCACGAAGAAATTCGCGACGACGAAATCGGGACCCGTAATCAGCGTCTCGCGCGGATGCAGGCGGGCTTTCTTGTCATCGACGTCGAACAACAGCGCCACCTTGTCTTCGAGCGCATCGGGCGGCAGGGCCATGCGGGCATATTCGCCGACTTCGGGGACATCCAGCAGCAGCGCCTCGGTCGGCAAGCCGCCGGCATCGGCAAACACGGCGCGCGGCGTCTTCGATATGGTTTCGATCCCGACCGCTCCCTGATTCTGCCCAGTGCGGACGTAGCGGCGCACAACGCCTATCAGCCAGTTCTCGCCGCCCTCCGGCTGCATGCCGACCAGGGCGCCGATGCGAATCCAGTCGTTGCGCAACGCGGGCACTTGCGCACCGAAGCCGCCCAGGCTCACATCATCGACCACCCAGGCTTCCACACCGTCATCGCCGCTGGCGCGCCCGGAAAGCCGGCGATGCGTCGCAGCCAGCCCGTTCACCACCTTCAATCCCGAGTTGATCCGGCGCCGGGCATTGCTGCGCATCGGAGGCTTGGGCGCCCAGCACATCGCCAGGTGCTCCAGCACCGGAATCACCGTGTCCACCTTGTATTGCGCGCCGAGATTGATGCCCGGCGGCACGCGGAATTCGCTGCGGATCTGTTCCATGGTCTTTCCCACCGCCTCCATCGCGCGCGTGCCGTTGAAGAAGCGCAGGGTCGGCGTAACCTCGGGCAGTTTGGCGAGCCGCGTCGGCGGCAGGGGCTTGGCGGCATCCACCCAATACACGTTCTCCGGCCGGACGTCCCGGATCAGCGAAAAGTAGGGCAGGAAATAGGTGATGAAGCGCTCGGCAATCTCGATTTCCAGGGGCTGCAGCTTGTCCGGCGACGCGGCATGGAAAACCAGCACCTTGAGGTATTCCGCCTCGATCGTGGTCTCGACGCTGCCTGCATAGAGAGACAGGGGCTTCTGTGCGGCCTTCGCGTCGACGGCGGCCAGATAGGTGCTGCCCAGCGTCTGCCAGAACTCGGGGTCGACCGGTCCGTAGCGAAAGCGCTTCCACTTGAACTGGGCCGCGAGGGCGTTGATCAGGCGGCCGTAGACCATCGGCAGTTGGGGCCGGATCGCGTCGTTCTCCTTCTCTGCCGCGCGATAGCGGGCGAGGCAGTCGAGATAGGCCGTGACGAGCTGCTGCCAGTAGCCGTGGCCCGTTTCCCACTGCCGCGATTCCAGGGCGCGGCTGCCGCCGCCCAGAAGGTGATAGTCGCGGCCGAGGCGCCGCGCATGGGCTACGGTGGCCTCGTCGAGCCTGAGGTTCAGTTCCAGGCGCTGCGCCAGCTTGAAACCCTCTTCGGCGGCGACCGACTCGAGCCAGGCGCTGGCATCCTCCACCGCGGCTTGCGGCTCGCGGCCGGCGATTTCGCCAAGAATGCGTTTCGCCTCGCGCGCGTCGGCAAGCGGGTGACTGGTCTTGCTGGAGAAGAATCCGAGCATGGGGCTATGTCTTTTGTCAATATTGTGGCAATAGCATAGCCGGTAGCGCCAGCGCTGTCATCGTCGGGCCGGCCACGGCGCCACGAGGGACATGGCGGCGGCGCGTTGCGCCCATGTCCGATTTCATAGACAGTAAAATAGCCGGCCGATCATTCATCCCGTCGCCGCCAGCCATGCGCCCCTATCTCGACCTGATGCGCCACGTCCTCGACCACGGCCATGAAAAGTCGGACCGTACCGGGACCGGCACCCGCTCGGTGTTCGGCTGGCAGATGCGCTTCGATCTGGCCGAGGGCTTTCCGCTGCTCACGACCAAAAAGCTGCACCTGCGCTCGATCATCCACGAGTTGCTCTGGTTCCTGCAGGGCGATACCAACATCCGCTACCTCAAGGAAAACGGCGTCTCGATCTGGGACGACTGGGCGGATGCCAACGGCGACCTCGGCCCGGTGTACGGCCATCAGTGGCGGCACTGGCCCGCGGGCGACGGCAAGGAGATCGACCAGATCACGCAGCTGATCGATGGCCTGAAGAAGAATCCGGATTCGCGCCGGCACATTGTTTCGGCCTGGAACCCGGCCGACATTCCGCAGATGAAGCTGCCGCCCTGCCACGCGCTGTTCCAGTTCTACGTCGCCCCTTCGACAGGCCCGGGACAGGCTCCCAGACTGTCGTGCCAACTCTATCAGCGCAGCGCCGACATTTTCCTCGGCGTGCCCTTCAACATCGCCTCCTACGCGCTATTCACGCTGATGGTGGCGCAGGTCTGCGACCTCGCCCCCGGCGACTTCGTGTGGACCGGCGGCGACTGCCACCTCTATTCCAACCACCTGGAACAGA
>DAIOGL010000220.1:0-4882 GCA_036745235.1 Sulfuritalea sp. | reverse complement strand
GCGATGCGCGGCGAAGACAGCACCGAGACACTACCTTGGGTTTCGAGGAAATTCAGCAGAGCAGCGAAATTGGAGGTCTGGAAGGCGAGACCGATAAAGCCCTTGCCCAGCACCGATGCGGCAATTGCCCCGGCCTCGCCGGGCAGAATTCCCAACTGCGCATTTCCCAATGCGGCGGCACCACCGCCGGCCGCGCCACTTACGGCGGTGTTCAAGCTAGTGCCGGGGGCGACGGTGCCGATAGCCCCGTGACTATTTCCGCGAGTCTTGAAGGCACCCCAGTTCACACCCGACTGGAAGTCTTCCGACAGCGTCACGTCAATGATCTTGGCCTCCAGCATGACCTGCCGCTCGGCAATCAATTGGGTGGCCTTGAGGTATTTCTCGACGTTGCGCAGTTCGGTCGGCAGTGCCCGCACGAGCACCACGCCAGATGAAGCATTGACGACGACACTGCGCCCTTCGGCGGCGCCGACGATGCTCGTCAAGGCGCGATTCAGGTCGCCCCAGAAATCGCTATCGGTGGTCATGCTGACGCGACTGGTGTCGTTGCCGCGCCCGGTTGTGGGTGTACCCGTACCACCCGGTGCAGCCTGAGTGGCGGTCGGCGTCGCAGTCGCCGCGCCGCTCGGCACACCGGTGCCGCTGGCGGTCATCGAACTGCCGGTCACCCGCAGATCGCTGCTGCCCTGGCGCCGGCTGGCGAGGTAGTTGATCTGGAATACGCGGGACTTCATCGTGTTGGGTTCGATGAAAATGCGCCTGCCCTGAACGCGGTACTCGTATCCGTAAAGCTCGCGAATGGTATCCAGCGCTTCCATCACGGTCACGTCCTTGAGATTCACCGTAAGGCTGCCGCTGACGTCAGGGGGCAGCAGCATGCTGTAGCGGGTACCCGAAACCAGGGCCATGAAGACCTGCGTGGCCGGAGCATTGACCACCGAGAGATCGAAGCGCGGCTCCGCTGCGGGCGCATCGATCGTCGCCTGCGGCGCCAGCGGCGGCATGAGCGACATGTCGGCGACTCCAGCAGGAGGTGCTTTGCGCTCCGTGGCGGATTTCAGCAGAACATCGTTGATCTGACCCAGCACCTCGTTGCCGTTGCGCTGCGGTGCGGCACAGCCGGCCAAGGCTCCGGCGAGCAGCAGCAGCATCCAGCGCGCATGGATTGGGTGTCTCATTTTTCCGTGCTTCCCCTCGGGCGCCGCTTTGCGGCAGCCACTTTCTTTGCCGGCACTTTTTCGATCGCGGGCGTCGCCTTGATGACTTCGCGCCCGCCCTCCCCCTCCAAGACTACTTCGCTTTCGCTGATCTTCAGCACCCGCTTGTCGCCCAGCTTGTCGCCGACTACAACATACTGGCCATTGATCACGGCACCCGACTTCCCGCCGCGACGCAAGATCACCGTTTGCACGCCCGTCTCTACCGGCGCTGCAACGCCTCCCTCTGCCGCCGGGGCCAGTAGCGCGTCGGGCGGGCGCGTCGGATCGGGCACCTCGGCAAACGCTGCTGCTGCCCCGACAGAACCGGCAAACAAGACGGAAAGCAGCCGGCCCCGCATCATACAATCAACCAGTTCCGGTCGAGGCTCAAGGTGTACACACGCAGCACCAGAACGTTGCGCGGATACTTATCCACCGTGAGACTGACGCTGTTCCACATTACGCGCTGCGGCATGCGCTCCAGTTCGGTCAGGTATTTCAGGAGGTCATTGTAACTGCCAGCCAGCCTGATCTCGATTCCGTGCTGGTAGATGCCATCGACCGAAACAGGCGCCGCTCCTGCCGAGTCCACCTTGTCCTTGCCCGGGTCCTTTGCACTCTGGGCGCCGGCGATGCCGGCGGCTTCACTTTTCGGCAGTGCGACCTGGGCGCCTACCAGCGTCACCGGCAATGTCTTGAGACCGACCAATTCGATCGCCCGGTTTCCGGCCAGCAGTCCTTCGAGAAACGCCTGCATCCGTGCCGGCGGCACCATGCCCGCCTCAAAACTGCCGAGTCGCGCGTTGACGGCGGCCAGTTCCTGTTTGGCCTGCGCCAGGCGACGGCGGCTGGGGGCGTCAGGATCCGCATTTTGCATCGTGAGCATGGTCAGTTGCAGTTGCTGCTGAGCGAGTTCGGTGCGCGCCGCGAGCTCCGCCCGGCTTGCACTGCGCGCCTTTAGCAGGAAGGGATCGACCCCAAAATTGAATATCAGCAAGCCGCCGCCGAATACCACCGCGGCAGCCACGATCGCACGTTCGCGACGCGAAATCGCCGCGAACCTTGTCTTCCATTGCGTCCATTGAGCGGATAAGGCGCTCATTGCCTGGCCTCCTTAGTCTCGACCAGCCTGGGCATCAGCACGAAATCGATCGGACGCGGGCCGGGGGTCGGCGCTGGCACTGCGGCGGCGTCCTTCGCAGCGGCAGGAACAGCCTCCGGTGCGGCGGCGCGATTCATGGTCAAGGCTGCAAACGTGCGGCCCTGAAAGGCCTTCTCGGACCCGAGGCGGCGGATGTAATCGGGCAGCGCCGCGGAATTCAGCATGCTGCCGCGGATCTCCATGTCGGCGCCCCCGGCACCGATGGTGAAGCCGGTCAGCCAGAGGCCTTGCGGGGTCTGACGGGCAAAGCCGCGCATGTACTCGGCAAAGCCGCCGGAACTGCCGATGGCACCGCTTTCCAGCAGGCGCGCGACCTCGCCGCGACGGCGCAGCATGCTCTCGGCGCCCTCGGCTTCGGCAATCAGCTGCGGATTGGGCTTGCGGACTGCGGCAGCCTTGGTCGCTGCTTCCACTTGCTGCTTCGCCGACTGGAGTTGGGCCTCGGCGGCAGTTGCGGCTTCCTTGCGACTTGCGGCGTGCTGCCAGGCCCAGCCGCCGACAGCTGCCAGCACCGAGTAAAGCACCACGGCGGCCAGCGCCACGTTGTCCAGCGTGAGCGGATCGTGCTGCTTGAGAAAGCGCGGATGATAGAGATTGATCTGCGCGCTCATGCCGCCACCGGCTCGTCGCGCAGCGCCGCCCCTATTGCGCGCAGGCATTGAAACTGCCGCAAGGGATCGAGCAAGGCCGGCACCGCGCCGATATCCAGTACACCCGAAACATCCAGTGGAGTGACGGAAACCGTCAGGTTGGTGCGCAGGTAGTCAAGGAAACCATCGACACCGGGGATCGGCGCCACCAGCAGATGGGTCAGCGGAATGGAACTGTAGATGCGATCGAAATTGTCCAGCGAGCGCTGCACATCCAGCGCAATCCGCTCGAACAGCATGTCGCGCCGTCCGGCGTCAGCCGCGGTCAGCTGGCGCACCGGAATTTCAACATGGCGCACGACCAGCAATTCACCGTTCGCGGTAAAGGTGAGCAGGCCTTCGTCATCGTCGAATATCAGGGTCGCCAGGCCACGCCCGCCTTCCTCGAACAAGGCCGCCAGATTGCGTTGCGAGATTTCGGGCAGATCGATTGCCGCCAGCGGCACTTTCGCCGCCTGAAACGCGTGTACGAGCGGCGCCACGCTCGATTCCGGGGACAAGGCCGCAAACACCTGGGGCGCACGCCCATCGGATGGGGATGGCATTGGCAACAAATCCATACCGTCAGTGGCGCCCCCATGCGGCGGGTAAGAGGTACCTTGTGAGAGATTCGGGATCGGCAACAGATCGATGGCGGCCGTATCGACCGGAAAGTCGACTTGATCCTTGAGTCTCCAGCGCACGGTTTCGCGCGCTTCCTCGGCTGTGCCGGCGACGGCATCGGTCTGGATCAACTGATACCTGCCGTGGGCAAGCAGCGTCGTGCACCGGTAGCGGTCGAGTCGCATCGACTTCCTGAGGGCACCGAGGGTATCTGCCTCGTCCGCGCCTTTTTCGACCGAGTCTGCCAGCAGCACACGTGGCTTGCTGCCGGGCTCGCGACGCACGTGAATGAAGTCGACACGCCCCTCCCGCATCACGACGGATAGCCAGCCTGGTTCAGTCCGGAATTTGAGAAAGTTTGGCACTAGACGCATCGAGACCCATTTTTTATCCTGACTATACTAAGCAATTCGATAGGGCAACAGTGGAGTTCAAGGAGGAAGATGCTGCAATTGCGGTATTCGGCTCGTCGCAGAAAGGCCGGGGCCGCACGGACCTTGAGCATGCGAGCCCCTGGCGCTGGCCGGAGCAGCGGAAACACCTCCTCCGAAGACACCCGATAGAGCCACGGTCCATGATTGATTCGCAACGCCGGCATCGACGGCGCCGCACTTCGTCATCACGGACCTTGCGGGGTTCGTCGAGACCCGACTCAACTGGCAGACCAGGGTACACGCAGCGGACTCAGCGGCGGCCCGTTACACTAGGATCCATAATGTCCCGGGAATATTGTCAGACAAGCCCTCCGATATGACCGCTTCGCGCCTGAGTCTGGCGGCCATTGCCTTGCTGGTCAGCCTGCCGTTTCTTTTGTCGAACCACACGATTCCAATCCCGTCGTTTCATGAGGAATGGATTGCCGCGGTCCTCGGACTGACCGCCAGCGTCGCGCTCCTCGGCGCCCGTAGCATGCCCTTGCCGGGCGCCGCGCTCCTGGCGCTGGCGCTTGCAGGGATTGCTCTCATGCAGGCCCTGCTTGGCAGCTCACCGGTACCTCAGCTGGCACGGCTTTACGTACTTTACCTGCTCTGGGCTGCGCTGCTTGCCGGCACGAGTCGGCATCTGGTTGAATCGTTTGGGCTGGCGCGAGTGGTCCGCGTGCTCGCCGCGGCCATGCTCGCCGGCTCATTGCTTGCTGCCCTGCTGAGCCTGTTGGATCCATGGCTGCAGCCGCTGGGCTGGACCGGTCTTCCACCGCAGAAGGGCGGAGCGCTGGCCCAAATAAACCATTTTTCGACCTACCTGTGGCTGGGACTTGCCTCGGC
>DAIOGL010000219.1:0-4901 GCA_036745235.1 Sulfuritalea sp. | reverse complement strand
CGCCCTGTCCGAACTCGGGCAGGACTACCTCAAGGCCGGCCTGCTCGATCGCGCCGAGGAGATATTCCTCAAACTGCGCGGCACCGACCGCGATGAAGAGGCACTGAAGAACCTGCTGGAAATCTACCAACAGGAAAAGGAATGGGCCAAGGCGATCGCCACCTGCGACGCCATGCCGAACCATTCCGATCATCTCTGGCAAAAGGAGATCGCCGAGTTTCGTTGCGAGATGGCGGCCAACGAGATGCTGCACGACCGCCACGACGAGGCGCGCCGCCTGCTCGACGAGGCGCTCGCGGCCAACCGCAAATGCGTTCGCGCCACCCTTTTGCTCGGCGACCTGGCGGCAAAAGTCGGCGCCGGCGAGACGGCGATCGATTACTGGAAACGCATCGAACAGCAGAATCCGATCTATCTCGCGCTCGTCGCGGAAAAGCTCATGGCCGTGCATGTGCAACTGGGCCGCATGGAGCAGGGCATTGCCTTGCTGCGCGGCTGGCTGGAGCGCCATCCCTCGCTGGACCTGCTCGACGCGGTATTTCGCGCCGAACTCGAGAACGACGGTCCGGAAGCCGCCTACACGCTGGTGCGCGACGAACTGCGCCGCAATCCGACGCTGCTCGGCCTCGACAAGCTGCTCGAAGCGCAGATCATGGTGGTCCCGCCGGAGCGGCGCTCCGATCTGGAACTGATCAAGAACCTGATCCACAACCACACCCGCCGCGTTGCGCGCTACCGCTGCGATGCCTGCGGCTTCAAGGCGCGCCAGTTCTACTGGCGCTGTCCCGGCTGCGGCGGCTGGGAAACCTACCCGCCCAGGCGCACCGAAGAATTCGACATCATCCTTTGATCACACCATGAAAATTACAGTCATCGGCACCGGCTACGTCGGTCTCGTTTCCGGCACCTGCCTCGCGGACGTGGGCAATGATGTGCTCTGCCTCGACCTCGATGCCGCAAAGATCCGCACCCTCAACGAAGGCGGTATTCCGATCTACGAACCGGGCCTCGAGGCCATGGTACGAAAGAACGAGGCGGCGGGTCGCCTGCGCTTCACCACCGATATCGAGGCCGCGGTCGCCCACGGCGTGCTGCAGTTCATCGCCGTCGGCACGCCGCCCGACGAGGACGGTTCCGCCGACCTGCAATACGTGGTCGCCGCTGCGCGCAACGTGGGGCGCCACATGACCGGCTACAAGGTCGTGGTGGACAAGTCCACGGTTCCCGTCGGCACCGCCGACAAGGTACGCGCGGCGATCGCCGAAGAACTGCAAACACGCGGCGCAAAGATCGACTTCAGCGTGGTCTCGAATCCAGAATTCCTCAAGGAAGGCGCGGCCGTCGAGGACTTCATGAAGCCCGATCGCATCATCGTCGGCGCCGACGACGCGCGCGCCGTCGAACTGATGCGCGAACTCTATGCGCCGTTCCAGCGCAGCCACGAACGCCTGATCGTGATGGACGTGAAAAGCGCGGAGCTGACGAAATATGCCGCCAACGCCATGCTGGCGACGCGCATCAGCTTCATGAACGAACTGGCGAACCTGGCCGAAAGGCTGGGCGCCGACATCGAACTCGTCAGGAAGGGCATCGGCTCCGATCCGCGCATCGGCTTCCATTTCCTCTATCCCGGCGTCGGCTACGGCGGCTCCTGCTTCCCCAAGGACGTGCAGGCCCTGATCCGCACGGCACAGGATGCCGGCCAGGCCTTGCAGGTGCTGCAGGCAGTCGAGGCGGCCAATGACATGCAGAAGGGCGTACTGGCACAGAAGATCACCAGGCGCCTCGGCAAGGATCTCAGCGGCATGACCTTCGCCCTGTGGGGCCTTGCGTTCAAGCCGAATACCGACGACATGCGCGAAGCGCCGAGCCTGGTGCTGATTGCGGACCTGCTGGCGCGCGGCGCATCGATTCGTGCCTACGATCCGGTTGCCGTCCATGAGGCGCAGCGCATCCTCGGCGACAATCCGCGCATCAGCTATTCTTCGACGCCGATGGAAGCGCTGGACGGCGCCGATGCCCTGGCCATCGTCACCGAGTGGAAGGAATTCCGCAGCCCCGATTTCGAAGCGATCAAGGCCAAACTGAAGACGCCGGTCATTTTCGACGGCCGCAACCTCTACGATCCGGCGGCACCGCGCAGGGCCGGCCTCGAGTATTTCGCGATAGGCAGGCTGTGACCATGAAGATGCTGCCCGACACCTCGGCCACCCGCATCCTGGTGGTCGGCGACGTGATGCTGGATCGCTACTGGTTCGGCGAGGTCTCGCGCATTTCGCCGGAAGCGCCCGTGCCGGTGGTCAAGGTCGAACGCACCGAGGAACGTCCGGGCGGCGCCGCCAATGTGGCACGCAACTGCGCCGCACTGGGCGCGCGCGTGACGCTGCTGTCCGTAGTCGGCGCCGACGAGGCGGGGCAGAGCCTGGCGCGCCTGATGGCCAATTCCGGCATCGAATGCAGCCTGCATGAAGATGCCAAGCTCAGCACGACGGTCAAGCTGCGCGTGATCGGGCGGCAGCAGCAGTTGCTGCGCATCGATTTCGAAAACGCGCCGGACCACGAAGTGCTGCAGGCCAAGCTGGCGGATTTCGAGTCGCGGCTCGCGGCCTGCGATGTCGTGATTCTCTCCGACTACGGCAAGGGCGGCCTGACCCACATTACGGAAATGATTTCGCTGGCCCGCGCTGCGGGGAAAAGGGTCCTGGTCGATCCCAAGGGCGAGGACTACGCCCGTTACGCCGGCGCAACGCTGCTCACGCCGAATCGATCCGAGTTTCGCCAGGTGGCCGGCCGCTGGAAGGATGAGGCCGAGCTCGCACTGAAGGCCACCCGCCTGCGCAGCGAACTGCACCTCGAGGCATTGCTGGTCACCCGCAGCGAGGAGGGCATGACCCTGTTTTCGGCCGACGGCGCGACGCACGAGCCGGCACTGGCGCGCGAGGTTTATGATGTCAGCGGTGCCGGCGATACGGTCATCGCGACGCTGGCAGTGATGCTGGGCAGCGGCCTGTCCATGCCGCAAGCCATGCGTCAGGCCAATTTCGCGGCGGGCGTCGTGGTCGGCAAGCTGGGCACCGCGACCTGCTCACTGGAAGAATTGAAACAGATCAACTAGGGGTCCTATGTACTACGTCGTCACCGGCGCCTGCGGATTTATCGGCGCAAACCTGGTCAAGGCACTCAACGAGCGCGGCGTTACCGACATCATTGCGGTCGACAACCTCACCAAGGCCGACAAGTTCCTCAATCTCACCGATTGCGAGATTGCGGACTATATGGACAAGCGGGAATTTCTTGAACTGGTCGAGCATGGCCAACTGGATGGCGGCGTCGAGGCCATCCTGCATGAGGGCGCCTGCTCCGACACCATGGAGACCGACGGCCGCTACATGATGGCCAACAATTACCGCTACTCGGAAACGCTGCTGGATTTCTGTCTCGAACAGGAAGTTCCACTGCTTTACGCTTCGTCCGCGTCGGTCTACGGCGGCGGCGGCGTGTTTCGCGAAGAACGCGAATTCGAAGCGCCGCTCAATGTGTACGGTTACTCGAAATTCCTGTTCGACCAGGTGGTGCGTCGTCGCATCGGGCCGGACGGGGACGAGACCGACTCCCAGGTGGCCGGCTTCCGCTATTTCAACGTTTACGGCCCGCGCGAGCAGCACAAGGGTCGCATGGCGTCGGTCGCCTTCCATCACTTCAACCAGTACCGGGCCGAGGGCAAGGTCAAGCTGTTCGAAGGCTACGGCGGCTACGGCAACGGCGAACAGCGACGCGATTTTGTTTACGTCGGAGACGTGGTCAAGGTCAACATGGATTTTCTGGAAAGCCGCAGGTCCGGCATATTCAACCTCGGCACCGGCCGCGCGCAGAGCTTCAACGAACTCGCCGCCGCCACCGTGAATGCCTGCCGTGCGATGGAAAACAAGCCGGCGCTTTCGGTCGCCGAACTCGTGGCTCAGGGCATCATCGAATACATTCCCTTCCCGGATGCCTTGAAGGGCAAGTACCAGAGCTTCACCGAGGCCGACCTTTCGCAGCTGCGCGGCGCCGGCTACAAGGACGCTTTCGCTCCGGTGGAAGAAGGCGTGGCCGACTACGTGAAATGGCTCGCCAGATGAGTTGCCTGCCATGAACTGGAAAACGCTGGAAGACTTCGTCGGCAATACGCCGCTGGTCCAGCTCAAGCGCATTCCCGGCGCGGAGGCCGCACGCCGCAACAACGTGATTCTGGCCAAGCTGGAAGGCAACAATCCTGCGGGCTCGGTCAAGGACCGGCCGGCCTTGTCCATGATCACCCACGCCGAGGCGCGCGGACGCATCAAACCCGGCGACACCCTGATCGAAGCCACCTCGGGCAACACCGGGATAGCGCTGGCGATGGCCGCCGCGATGCGCGGCTACCGCATGATCCTGATCATGCCGGAACATCAGAGCGTCGAACGCTGCCAGACCATGCGTGCATTCGGCGCCGAACTGATCCTGACCCCCAAGGCGGGCGGCATGGAAGCGGCGCGCGACCTGAGCGAGCAGATGGTCAGGGATGGCAAGGGCATCGTGCTCGACCAGTTCGCCAATCCGGACAATCCCCTGGCGCACTACGAAACCACCGGGCCGGAAATCTGGCGCGACACAGGCGGACGCATCACGCATTTCGTTTCGAGCATGGGCACTACCGGCACCATCATGGGCTGCTCGCGCTATTTCAAGGAGCAGAATCCGGCGATCCGCATCATCGGTTGCCAGCCGGAGGAAGGCTCGCAGATTCCCGGCATACGCAAGTGGCCGGAAGCCTACCTGCCGAAAATCTACGACGGCTCGCGCGTCGATCAGGTCGAAAACGTGAGCCAGGGGCAGGCCGAGGAAATGGCGCGGCGGCTCGCCCGTGAAGAAGGCATCTT